>JAEENR010000122.1 GCA_016283885.1 Verrucomicrobiota bacterium | reverse complement strand
GGATATGTTTCTCAGAAAGCGTGACCGGAGGAATCGCGCAGGCCGAGTCACCGGAATGGATACCCGCCAGTTCGATATGTTCCATCACCGCTGGCACATAAGCATCCGTTCCATCCGCCAGGGAATCCGCTTCGGATTCGATTGCGTTCTCCAGGAAACGGTCTATCAGGATGGGCCGATCCGGGGTCACACCCACAGCATTGGCCATATACTGTGTTAAAGAATCTTCATCGTAAACGATTTCCATACCGCGTCCGCCCAGAACGTAGCTGGGACGCAGCATCAGAGGATAGCCAATACGCTTGGCCACTTCGTGAGCTTCATCCAGGGTGCTGGCCATTCCGGAAGCCGGCATCGGGATACCCAGCTCATCCATCATCTTGCGGAAGCGGTCACGATCTTCGGCCAAGTCAATCATATCCGGGGAAGTACCCAGAATCTTGACACCGGCCGCCGCCAGCTGGTTCGCAATATTCAGAGGAGTCTGACCGCCAAACTGGACGATCACGCCTTCCGGCTTCTCAAACTCGTAGATGCTCAAGACATCTTCCAGAGTAAGCGGTTCAAAATAAAGTTTGTCTGATGTGTCATAATCCGTAGAGACCGTTTCCGGGTTACAGTTGACCATGATCGTCTCATAGCCCATTTCACGCAGCTGGAACGCCGCGTGGACACAGCAGTAATCAAATTCAATACCCTGACCAATACGGTTGGGACCACCACCCAAAACCATGATTTTTTTGCGTGTGCTGGGTACGCATTCCGAATGATCAGAATTATAGGTGGAATAATAGTAGGCAGCATCTTTCACACCGCTCACATTGACCTTGTGCCAAACTTCTTTGACACCCAAAGCGATACGGCGGTTGCGCACCTGCTCTTCACGCAGTCCCAGGATCTTGGCCAGATACTTATCCGCGAAACCATCCTTCTTGGCCTGGATCAGCATTTCATCCGGTGGCAAAGCTCCCTTGTATTGGAGGATCTTCTCTTCCAGCTCAACCAGCTCCTTCATCTGCTGGATGAACCACGCTTTGATCTTGGTCAAATTGTGGAGCTGTTCCACAGTAGCACCCTTACGGAGAGCCTCATACATGATCCACTGACGCTCACTGGTCGGATAGGACAGCTTGGCCAGCAGTTCATTCAAGCTCAGCTGGTTGTAATTCTTGGCAAAACCCAGTCCCCAGCGATTATTCTCCAGAGAACGGATAGCCTTCTGAAAAGCTTCCTTATAGTTTTTGCCGATGCTCATCACCTCACCCACAGCTTTCATCTGGGTACCAAGTTTATCCACAGCACCTTTAAACTTCTCAAAGGCCCAGCGCGCAAACTTCACTACGACATAATCACCATAAGGCTCGTATTTATCTAATGTGCCACCTCTCCAGTACGGGATGTCGGACAAAGTCAAACCGCCTGCCAGCTTGGCGGAAACCAGAGCAATCGGGAAACCGGTTGCCTTGGAAGCCAAAGCGGAAGAACGGGATGTACGAGGATTGATCTCAATGATGACCACACGATCTGACACCGGATCATGTGCAAATTGGACATTTGTACCACCAATGACCTGGATCTCATCTACGATCTTATAGGCATACTCTTGCAGACGTGCCTGCAGTTTCGGGTCGATCGTCATCATGGGAGCTGTACAGAAACTGTCACCTGTATGGACACCCATCGGATCCACGTTCTCAATAAAGCAGACCGTGATCATCTTGCCTTCTGCATCGCGAACGATCTCAAGCTCTAGCTCTTCCCAGCCCAGAACGGATTCCTCGATCAGAACCTGATTCACAATAGAAGCTGCCAGACCGCGTCCGGCCACCGTGCGGAGTTCCTCTACATTGTAAACAATGCCGCCGCCGGTACCACCCATCGTATAGGCAGGTCGGATCACCACCGGGTATCCCAGTTCTGCCGCGACTTTCTCGGCATCCTCTATTGAATTGACCGCCTGGCTTCTGGGAGTTTCGATCCCCAGCTTCTGCATGGTTTGTTTGAAAACGGTACGGTCTTCACCTTTTTCAATAGCTTCCGCCTCTACACCGATGATTTTGACACCATACTTCTTCAAAATTCCGGCTTGATTCAGCTGGGAACTCAGGTTCAATCCCGTTTGTCCGCCCAGGTTAGGCAGCAAAGCGTCAGGTCGTTCTTTGGCAATGATCTCTGTCAAAGTTGCCACATTCAATGGCTCGATGTAAGTCACATCCGCCATCGCTGGATCGGTCATGATCGTCGCAGGATTGGAATTGACCAGAACGATTTTATAGCCCAGCTCTCTCAGAGCCTTACATGCTTGTGTTCCGGAATAGTCAAACTCGCAGGCCTGTCCGATAATGATCGGACCGGAACCGATGATGAGTACCTTTTTGATGTCGTCTTTCTTTGGCATAAATACTACGTGGTTCTGCGCTTTATGGAACTCTTTACAAAATATATTGCGCCCATTGTGCGCACGTCACCGAGACTTGAATATCCCATATTTCAGAGCTTCCGTCCAGCAAAAAGGGTGAATATTAGAAAAAAAAGTTATTTTTATTATAAAATTTACTACTAATACACCATTTTACCCTGTATATCTTACTGGCCAAATCGAATAATTTTCGCTATAAATTGCGTCAGACTTTTGTGAGTTATGAAAAAATACCTCCTTTTAGTTCTCGTATGTGCTTGCTCTGCTTCATCTTTGATCTTAGCTGAGAATACCAATGATGTCTCCACTCCTTCCCGTTCTCTGGAGCAGTCTGCCAATCAAACACAGAAATTGACATCTATTATCCAACGGATAGATCAACTTATTCAGAATCTGTATGATAAGGATAAAACCTCCCCCCTTTCCGAGAAAGATCTTCAAAGACTGGATCGTCTGCAGGAAGCTCGAATGCTGGCCGAATTGAAACTTCAGATCGGTAGTGGTGATGAAAACCGTCTGGACGAACTGCTGAAAGAGACCATAGCTGAAGAGACTTCGGAAATCAAAAACACGAAAACGAATCGTGTGGAAGAACTGATTCCTCCAGTCAAAGAAGCCCCCCGCAAAGACATTCCCAACTCGGATATTGAAAACATCCTGAAAGAATTGCGCAAAGATACGGCAAACCGGCAAGATATAGACTTGGAATCGCTCCGCACCAGTCTTGATCTAAAGAACACACTTTCGACAAACTCGCAAAGCATGCTGGATCTGCCCGAACATTTGCAAGAAGAATATCAGCAAATCTTAGGTGAATATAAAACACGCATTGACTCCCTCTCTCGGCAGATCGAAGAACTTCAGCAGAAAATCACACTGGCCATTGATGAGGATTATCCCGAATACAGTGCCATCTATGAGCATTCCCACGACTTGATGGAGCTAACCTACGAACGAGCCATCACTCAAATCGAACTCCGCCGTGATTTGCGCTCGATCTTATCACCAGAACAAATGAAACGCTGGCTGGCACAGAACAAGCAGGCGCTTTCCGCTGCTTCTAAAACAGAGACCGCAAAAACGGAGGAAACTCCCAAGCCTGCAACCAAAACCAACTCCGATATCCAGCCGGATGAAGACGCTTTTGAACCAGACGAAAACGGCATCGTTTATGTCCCAATGCGCCTTGTTCCCGTCAAAGCAAAAAACGGCCGAACCGTTTATCAGGCTCAGCCGTTGAAAAAACAACAATAAAATTTAGAAGACCCTCGTCCAGAGAACTTTCAAATATCTGCTCTCCAGACAGTTTGAGTAGATAGGATGATCTCCGCCGGCACCTGTCACATCAAAAATCTGGAGCCGTCGATTGTTTCGATGTGCCGCTTTGATCAGAATATCCTCAAAACGGTTCAGACTCAGCAGCCCGGAACAGGAACAAGAGACCAGCATTCCTCCGGGATTCAGTAAACTGATCCCCAGTTTATTCAAGTCTTCATACCGTCCCCATCCTTCAAACTCTTCCTCACGGCTCTCCACAAATTTAGGCGGATCCAGCAGAATGACATCCCATTTTTCGTTATTCAGCTTCATCTGCCGCGCGTAGGTATAGGCATCCGCGTGAACCCATTTGATCTTGTTCTGTCCATTGATATTGGCATGACGCTTGGCCTGTTCGATCGCGTTTTCATCCAAGTCCACTCCGGTAATATCTGTAGCCCCTCCCAGTACACCGGCCATCACGGAAAAACCTCCTGTATAGCAGCAGAGATCCAAAATCCGTTTCCCTTTCACCAGTGAGGAGAATTTCAAGCGGTTCTCACGTTGGTCACAAAAGAAACCGGTCTTATGTCCCTTGGAGAAATCCACCTCGAATTTCACCCCGTTTTCCAATATCTTCACGCTGTTGTAACGCAGACTAGGTTTGGGAACATTCTTGATTCCCTCATTGTGACGGACCTTGTCATCTACCTGAACGACCTCATACCGAGTGCCCAGACGTTCATGCAGATAGGCTAAGATCTTATTCAAACGCAGAAAAATACCTAAACTGTGAACTTCCAGACTCAGCACATCGGCATAGCGATCCACGATCAAACCGCTTAAACCATCTCCGTCAGAATTGATGATACGATAGGCATTCGTCCTCTCTGGCAGATGCAGTATCTCATGACGAAGCTCAATAGCTTTGTCGATCGCCTGAGTCAAGATGTCATCGCCCGGCTGAACGTCTCCATGAGTATAGACTCGCAAAGGCACCTTGGCTTTGGGATTATAAAAAGCAGCTCCAAAAGGATTCCCTTCACGGTCATAGACTTTGACCCAGTCACCGGGCTTCGCATCCTGCGAGACGGCTCCAATCATGGCCGGGAACACACAAGGACTAAAACTATATGTGCGCATCTGAGCCCACGGTGACTGCCAATTTTCACTACCTTCCGGTGCCGGATTATCCGAACGCAGGTACCGAGGAGCCATCGGTTTTATCGGCTTGGGAAATGGGCGATGGCTTCTCTCCTTCTTTCTCCAAAAACGCTGCTCCTGCGGTTCGTCAAAAGACTTTTCTTTTTCATCAGAAACAGTTTCATCGTCTTCAAAAGACTCCGAATCCATTTCTTGATCCGGATATCCACCGAGGTTCTCATCTTCAAAATGAACATCCCCGTTCCCAGTCTCCTCGCCTCCGGGAACGGTTTCGATAAAAGGGGCATTAGATTCTCCTTTTTCAAATTTCTGTTCAATTTCGCCGTGAGCTTGATCCTCCATGGGGTCTTCTTCATCAACCTCAAGTGCGGAAGCCAGGATCGCGTCAATCTCCGCCTGATGCTCATCATCCGGCTCGATGCCATACTTTTCCCGATTAATCTGACGTTTTCTGAACGCAGTCACCATTCCGCCTTCTTCCATATTCTCTATGTGGAAACGCTCACGACCACGATGGGGAACGCCCTTGCGAAAATCTCTTTTCCCTCTGAAAGGTCTGCGTGAATCAGAATCAGAAAACCGTGGTTTGCCAAAAGAACGCCCTTTATTAAAAGGACGATCTCCTTCAAAGGACCGTTTTTCAAAACTGTCCCGATCTTCATTGTGTTCGTCAAAAGACCGTTTAGGACGATCAAATGGACGATCCTCTGAACGCTCTCTCCTAAAGCGACGTCTTTCTCCAAAACGCGTTTTATCATCAAAACGTGAACGGCCGAAACGAACTTCGCCAAAAGAGCGTTTAGAATGATCTGAACGTTCAAAAGAACGTTCTTCATCAAAACGCGAACGTCTCTCCGGACGAGATCTCCTTTCTCCACGAGATTGATGAGAGGAACGGCGTTCCATTTTGTCAGACTTATTCCAAAAAGAATTCATTTAAATCAAAAAAATACTTATTACTAGTTTCTATCCTTTACCGGTGTATATTCACTTAATGGACTTCCTACATAGATCTGTCTTGGACGATAGATGCGCCCCTTCAGATCTTCCCGAACTTCCTTATAATTCGCGATCCACCCCGGCATGCGGCCAATAGCAAAAATGACTGTGAACATCTCAAGAGGAATACCAATAGCCCGCATAATGATACCGCTGTAGAAATCCACATTTGGATACAATCTGCGCTCAATGAAATAAGGATCATTCAACGCTTTGTCTTCCAGACGCTGAGCGATATCCAACAAAGGATCATCCACATGCAAATTCCTCAGCAGATCATTGCATGTCTGCTTGATGATCTTTGCACGGGGATCGTAATTCTTATAAACACGATGACCAAATCCCATCAAACGTTTCCCTTCCTGACGATTCTTCACAGCTTCCATAAAGGCTGTGCCATCATCGCCGGATTTATAGATATTTTGCAGCATCTCGATCACAGCTTGATTCGCACCGCCGTGACGAGGTCCCCACAAGGCACAGACACCCGCTGCCGCGCTGGCAAATAAATTTGCGTGGCTGGAAGCCACCATCCTCACCGTGGAAGTGGAGCAGTTCTGTTCATGATCCGCATGAAGGATAAAAATCATATCCAAAGCGCGTATCGCCTCCGGATCCATTTCGTAATCCTGATATGGTTCAGAAAACATCATGTGAAGGAAATTTGCGGTATACCGATAAAATGGCTTGGGATAAATAATGGGCAAACCACGCGATTTCCGATAAGAAAATGCCGCGATAGTTCTGACCTGAGCGATCAAGCGAGCCGCTTGGATTTCAAAACTTTCTTCGCTATAAGAATGGACCAGTTCCGGATAGAAACAGCCTGCAGCGTTGATCATTGCCGAGAGGATCGCCATCGGATGAGCGGTCGAAGGAAATCCTTCAAAGTGGACCTTCATATCTTCATGGATCATCTCATTGCGAGTCAGCAAATCGGAGAATCGGCGAAGCTCCGTACCATTGGGCAGTTTGTTCATAATGAGCAAATAAGCCACCTCCACAAAAGACGCTTTCTCCGCCAGTTCCTCAATAGGAATACCGCGATAGCGAAGTATCCCCTTTTCTCCATCTATATAAGTGATGGCACTTTTACATGAACCCGTATTGGCATACCCTTCATCATAAGCGATACACCCAGTTTTGGCACGCAAGGTGGAAATATCAATACCTTTCTCATTCTCCGTTCCTGTTATATACGGAAACTCATAAGACTTTCCATCTATGTCTATTTTCGCCATCTTACTCATAGCGCGATCATTTTCTCACAAAACACCTATTATGAAACCAAAAAAAATTGATACGACTCCATCTTTGCTGTCATAATCCACTCCGTGATTGAAATCATCGAAGGAATCACTATCAATCCTGCGGCCATTCTTCTGGGGATACTTATCGGTATCTCCTATCCGAAAGATATTCCCCAAAAGACACAAAACTGGATCCATACCCTGCTGGCCGCATTCATGCTTTATATCGCAGGACGGATCGTTATCTATGAAGCCCTCGCGAGCTTCACGCATTTTCTTATCTCCGTCATCTTCTGCTGGCTTTGCCTGATCCTTGGCGCAACTCTCTTTCGCAGAAGCCCGGCTCCTCAAAAAATATCGGCTCTCGCTCACACGGCAAAAAAACGCTTTGTCGCACAGGCGAAAAAACACGGCACTTGGGAGACCACAATGCTGATCGGAACAGCATTCTTCAGTCTAACACCTTTGACCTTTGCCGCTTCCGCTTTGTTCGGATGCTATGCCGATCCCCGACTTTTTATCGCCAAAGGTGTGATGGATCTTCTGGGAGTCTTTGTTTTTACACGAACACTCAAGATAAAAGCCATTGCGGTCATTCTTCCAGTCATTATCCTTCAATTCATACTGGTACAACTGTTTGGATGCGTTGCCAGTACTCATATCACTACCGGTATGACCACTGTCGGGTTGGTTATCGTCTATCTCTGTTTGCACAGCTCACTTATACTTCTGGGCTGGAACAAGACCGGTACACTTTTTTCTTATGTGCCGGCACTCTTTCTGGCTTTGATAGTAGACGCAATCTGGTAGAACAAACTTACCACTCCAGCAGGACTGCTCCCCAGCTAAAACCGGAACCGAAAGCCACCAGTAAGACTATATCACCACGGTGGATCTTTCCGGAAGTAACAGCTTCATCCAAGGCGATCCCTACCGAAGCAGAGGATGTGTTGCCATATTTGGCCACATTCAGAAAAACCTGATCATCCCTCAGCCCCAGCCTTTCAGCCGCTGCCTTGATGATCCGCAAATTGGCTTGATGCGGAATAGCCAGAG
>JAEENR010000121.1 GCA_016283885.1 Verrucomicrobiota bacterium | reverse complement strand
ATTTTTCTTATATCACTCATTTCTGGAGAGGTCTCATTGTCCCCATGGCA
The DNA here is from genome assembly GCA_016283885.1 of Verrucomicrobiota bacterium. Taxonomy (GTDB): domain Bacteria; phylum Verrucomicrobiota; class Verrucomicrobiia; order Limisphaerales; family UBA1412; genus UBA1412. The sequence continues at coordinate 3,760 of JAEENR010000121.1, read as the reverse complement.
ATCATCATGCCGTTGGTTCTGTTGATTTTCAAAGAACCCGATGCCGGTTCGACGATGTTTTTGCTGGCGATCGCCTCCTGTATGTTGCTGATCATGGGAGCCCGCTGGTTCTATTTGGCTGTTCCGGCCGGAACGATGTTTATAGCGCTGTGTGTTTGGCTTTACTATGACCCTGTCCGCCGGGCGCGTCTGTTCAGCTGGTTAGATCTGGAAGAAACCAAGTATGGGACCGGACTCCAGGTTTATGCATCTTTGATCGGTTTAGGCAGCGGAGGTGTTTTTGGCAAAGGTTTGGGAACCGGTGAGCAGAAGATGGGTTTTATCCCGGAAGATCATACGGATTTTATCCTGCCGGTCATTGGGGAAGAGATGGGGCTGGTAGCAACGCTTTTGATCGTGATATTGTTCGCGGTGTTTGCCTATTGCGGGTTCAAGATTTCTACGCAGACACATGACCGTTTTGGCTCTTATCTGGCTATTGGCATCACTTTGATGATCTCGCTTCAGGCTATCATCAATATAGGTGTAGTTACTAATTGCCTCCCTAACAAGGGAATGCCATTACCATTCATCAGCCGGGGGGGCAGTAATATCGTTATATTGATGCTGGCGGTGGGATTGCTGCTGGCAGTGGCGCGCGACAATATGCGCCATGAGCCTATCGAGGAATCTTTTGAGGAGGAAATACCAGATCTTCGGTATCCGATCCAGCCAGCCAAACAATCACGACCATCACGAAGAAAAAAGAATCCATTTGAGGGCAAAGAATATCAAGATGGAGAATTCTAAGAAAAATCCATTGACAGTCATCGCATGCGGAGGATCCGGCGGGCACTTTTATCCGGGGTTGTCGGTGGCTCGCAAGCTTTACAATGCGGGATGCGATATCATTCTGGTCGTTACGGAAAAAGAGGTGGATCAGGTGGTCACCGGCGCGGAACATGGGATCCGAGTGGAACGGATGCCGGCAGTGGGGTTTTCCAAAGAACATTTTTTCAGATTTTTTATCAATTTTTTCAAGTCCTACCGCAAAGCTCGCAGGTTGTTTGCCAGTGAACATCCGGGTGCGGTGCTGGGAATGGGGGGCTTTTCCAGTGCGCCTACAGTCCTGGCGGCACCGAAGAAGAATTGTAAGTCCTTCATCCATGAAGGAAATTCGATTCCCGGAAGAGCGAATCGGCTGGTTGCGCCTTTTGTTCATACGTGCTTTATTCATTTTCCCGATTCTGCCTCTATGCTGCGCTCTCATCACAAACTGGTGACAGGAATGCCAGTCAGAGATGTCTTTGTGCCGATGAATGAAGATGGTGTCAAAGGGTGCAGAATGGCTTTGGGGTTGAATCCTGATTTGCCGACTTTGCTGGTCATGGGTGGAAGCCAGGGTGCCCGTGCGATCAATCATATCATGCGGGACAGTTTGAAGAAATTGAAGAAAAAGATGCCGACCTTACAGATCATCCATCTGACGGGGAAAAATGATTTTGCCGAAATAAAAAAGAGTTACGAAACCAAAGGAATCCAGGCTTTGGTAAAGGAATACTTTTCTGAAATGGAATTGGCGATGGGAGCCGCTACGTTAATTGTAAGTCGTTCAGGAGCTTCATCTTTAGCGGAATCTGCGACAATGGGAGTCCCTTCCATCCTGATCCCGCTGCCTTCGGCGGCTGACAATCACCAATACTTTAACGCGGCGGCATTTGAAAAAACAGGAGCGGCGGTAATCCTGAAGCAGGATACTCTTACTCCGGATATTTTTACGGGGAAAGTGATAGAACTTTTACGGGATGGAAAACGGCGTTTGGCGATGAAAAAAGCTTTGTCAGAATGGCATGAACAAGAAGCTGCCGAGACAGTTGCCAAACAGATCATCGAGACAGCGTTCCCGGATGCCGGCTTGAACACGGACTGGAGCAGTGAACCGATTTTATAGGAGGAGACGATATGCAGCAGAAACAGACATACGGAAACAGGGAAGACAGAGCAGTGTTTGAGGCTCTGTTGAAAACGGGAAGAAATAAAGAAGGGGCTCGTCCCAGGGCTTATTTGTCCGGTATTGGAGGGATCGGGGTCAGTGCCATTGCTCATATCCTTTTGGACGCGGGCTGGAATGTTTGCGGTGCCGATGTACAGGCCAGCCGTGTTACTCAGGAATTGGGGGAAAGAGGAGCGAAGATCTATCTGGGGCATTCCGCTGAGAGTTTGAAATATGATCCGGTGGATGTCGCGATTTATTCTTCCGCGGTTCGGCGGGACAGTCAGGATATATTGGAGATACTGAACCGCAAGATACCGCTGCTGCACCGCGCGGAGGCTTTGGCTTCTATCCTCAAGCAATACAGGGGAATCTGTGTGTCTGGAATGCATGGAAAAACAACCGTCAGCAGTTTGCTGGTCTGTGCTTTGAATGGTTTGGGAGCGGAGCCGGGATACGCGGTTGGAGGCAGCTGCTGCCAGTTCGATCCTCATGCCAGGATATCACGGACTTCCTCGCATTGGTTTGTGGCCGAGGCCGATGAAAGTGACGGCAGTTTGCTGGATTATTTCCCGGAACACGCTTTTATTTTAAATATCGATCGGGATCATTTGGATTATTACCGCAGTGATGAACGGATCGGCGAGACTTTTGTTCGTTTTGCCGGACAAGTTCAGAAACAGATCTTCTGCTGCGCGGATAATCACTGGGTGATGAGTCTGAGGACACAACACTTTGCTGACAGGGGAATCACTTACGGATTCCATCCCGACAGCGACTACCGGGCTGTTTTGAAAGAATTCCCGGCTCAGGGCGGACAATTATTTGAAGTTTTTCGTCACGGGAAAAGCCTGGGCGATTTCAAGATCCGCCTGATGGGTGAGCACAATGTCTGTAACGCGGCCGCGGTGATCGCGCTCTTGACGGAGCTGGGGTATTCAGCCCGTGATATTGCCGGCAGCATCAAAGATTTTACGGGAGCACGCCGCCGTCAGGAACTGCTTTTCTCCAATGAGAACTATCGTATCATTGATGATTATGGACATCATCCGGCGGAGATACGGGCAACGATCCGTGCCGTCAAGAGACAAGGTGGTCGCTTGCTGGTTATCTTCCAGCCTCATCGCTTCAGTCGTACCCAGATGCTGTTGAATGAGTTTTCCACTTGTTTCGAGGGTGTGGATCAACTGTTTCTGACGGATGTTTACGCGGCCAGTGAGAATCCGATCCCTGGCGTATCCGGCGAGTGCATGGCTCAGGCTATCCGTGCCCGTGGTCAGCAAGTGGAATACCTGCAGCGTTTGGAAGATGTGGGCAAGGCCGTAGAGCGTATTTCCAAGCCGGGCGATGTGATCCTATTCCTGGGAGCCGGAGATATCACGCACCAGGCTCATCAGTACGCGGATGTTTTGCGAAAAGGAAAGATTGTGAATGAATAGCGAGGAATCAACACTGAAAGCTTCTCTGCCTCAAAACTGGCAGGATGAATTGGAAGCCCTTTTGAATCCGGGAACTCTGCGCAGACGGGATTACCCGATGAAGAAGCTGACCACGCTTCGGATCGGCGGACCTGCTGATTTTTATGTGGAACCTTCCGGGGTGGAGGAATTAAGAACGATCCGCGATTTTTGTAAACAGAAACAGATCCCTGCTTTTTTGCTGGGTCGCGGTTCCAATCTGCTTGTCCGGGACGGAGGCATCCGCGGAGTCGTTTATTCCCTGAAGCATTCTTCTTTTACACAAATAGAATTGATTGGTAATCATCTGCTGCTCCAGGCCGGTGCGGGT
>JAEENR010000120.1 GCA_016283885.1 Verrucomicrobiota bacterium | reverse complement strand
ATCAGCATATTCGGCTGATAATCCACCGCCGTTGTAAACAGCTCGCCGGCCTTGGTCGGGATGGTCGTATTCCGGGGGATGATGACGTTCATCAGTCCGCCGAAAGTCTCGATCCCCAGCGAAAGCGGAGTCACATCCAGCAGCAGGACGTTTTCCAGATTCCCCGAAAGGATCTCCGCCTGAACGGCCGCGCCCAGGGCAATGGCTTCATCCGGATGCTGGGAAGTGTTCAGTTCCGGGCCTTTTTGGCCGGAAGGCTGATCCGGGTCGGGACAATGGAAGATCTCGGCCACCATCCTGCGTATCAGGGGCATACGGGTCTGACCACCGACCAGGATGACCTGATCCAGATCTTCCGGTTCCAGATGTGCGTCGGAAAGGGAATGCAGGCAGTGGGCACGGGTCCGCTGGACGATGTCGCGGGTCAGATCTTCCAGCTTCTGCCGGGTCAGAGTATAGTCCAGACTGTACTGCGGTGTGATAAAGGGGATAGCGACACGGGTTTCCGTCAGCTTGCTGAGTTGTTTCTTGGCGGCTTCAGCGGCTTCTCTCACGCGCGCCGTTTGCTCCAGATTCCGGGTCAGATCCAGTCCCGACTGTTCCCGGATGATTTGGAACAGATGTTCCACGACCCGTTTGTCCAGGTCGTCGCCTCCCAGCCGGGTATCTCCATGAGTGGAAAGCACTTGGAAAACACCCTTGTTCAGCTCCAGGATGCTGAGGTCGAAAGTGCCTCCGCCGAAATCGTAAACCGCTATCTTGGAATGATCTTTGAGCTTGTCCAGCCCGTAAGCCAGTGCCGCCGCGGTCGGTTCATTGATGATGCGCTCCACCACGAACCCGGCCAGCTCGCCGGCCTTGCGGGTGGCGTTGCGCTGGGCATCGTTGAAATAGGCGGGGACCGTGATGACGGCATGTGTGACCGGTTCGCCGAAAAAGACTTCCGCGTCATGTTTCAGCTTGGACAGGATCAGTGATGAGATCTCTTCGGGAGTCCACGCGCGTCCGTACAGGTTGACGGTGACTCCTTCATGGCCTTTGCCTTCGATGGGATAGGTGACCAGCATTTCCTCGGTCGGGATCTCGCTGCCGCGCCGTCCCATAAAGCGCTTGATGGAGTAAACCGTCTGTCCCGGCTTGAGGGAACGGGTGCGCGCCGCCTCATATCCCACAACGGGTGTGCTTTCCGCGTTCGGGAAATAGACCACCGACGGAGTGATGCGCTGTCCCTGTTCATCCGCGATGACCAGCGGGATGCCGCTGTCCACGGTCGCGGCCAGTGAATTAGTCGTTCCAAGATCTATGCCAATGATCCTACTCATATCGCCGATAGAAAGTATGTGCCGAAAAAGGTTTTTTTTCAAATGGATAATATATAAGCGTGGAAACGTGTGAATCATAAGTGGAGCTACTGATCGAACGTGTTGACCGTCCGCGGGATAGTTAGTTGATTTTTCGTCTTGTATGGCTGATTCCAAAAAGGTAAAGTAAGGCGTTCCCGCGCTCAAGTGGGAGAAGATAGATAAAGAAAACTTATGCCGAGCGCAAACGATATTCGTAAAGGGCAAGCCCTTATTTATAATAATGATGTCTGTGTCGTTCTGGAATGCACACACCGTACACCGGGTAACCTCCGTGCATTCGTGCAGGTCATTCTCAGAAGCCTGAAGACCGGCAAATCGACAGATGTCCGTTTCAGTTCCACAGAAAAGGTGGAAGTCGTTCCGATGACGACCCAGAAGATGGAGTTCAGCTACAAAGACGGGGACGATTATGTATTTTCCGATCCTGAGACTTATGAGACCGTGACACTGACCCCGGAACTGCTGGGCGACGCTGTCAATTATCTGGTGGAGAACGCGATGGTGACCGTTACCTTTGTGGAAGGCAAGGTCGTGGGTATTGAAATGCCTTCTTCCGTTGTTCTGACCGTGACCGATGCCCCTGAAGGTATCCGCGGCGACTCTGCCAACAACGTGATGAAGACCGTCACGCTGGAGACCGGCATCAACGTCCAGGCTCCGCTCTTCATCAAGACCGGTGAGAAGATCAAGATCGATACCCGCACCGGTAAATATATGGAAAGAGCCAACGGCTAAAGCTGGTTCTTCCCTCAATGACATGATCGAAAAGGCGGGATGACCGCCTTTTTTGTCCGTTCCTGCTGTGAAACAATATCACGATTTATTAAAACTGGTTCTGTCCGAAGGGACTTGGACCACGAACCGCACCGGGGTCAGGACTCTGGCCGTGTTCGGTGCCCAGGCCCGGTTCCCGCTGGGCGAATCCTTTCCGCTGCTGACCACCAAAAAGGTCCATCTGCGTTCCATCATCCATGAGCTGCTCTGGTTCCTGCGCGGCGATACGAATATCCAGTATCTCCATGACAACAAGGTGACTATCTGGGACGAATGGGCCGATGAGAACGGCGATCTGGGCCGCATCTACGGTGCGCAGTGGAGTGACTGGAGAACGCCCGACGGCCGCTCTATCAATCAGATAGACAACGTCATCGAGCAGATACGGAAATCCCCGGACAGCCGCCGCCTGATCGTTACGGCCTGGAATCCGGGCGAGCTGGATCAGATGGCTCTGCCGCCGTGCCACGCCTTTTTCCAGTTCAATGTCTGCGGCGACCGTCTCAGCTGCCAGCTTTATCAGCGCAGCGCGGATCTTTTTCTGGGGGTGCCGTTCAACATTGCCTCCTACGCGCTCCTGACCATGATGGTGGCGCAGGTCACCGGATTGAAACCGGGCGATTTTGTGCACACCTTTGGCAATCTGCACATCTATGAGAACCATCAGGATCAGGTCCGGGAACAGCTTTCGCGTGACTTCCGGCCTCTGCCCAAAATGCACCTGAACCCGGAGATCAAAAACATCCACGATTTCCGCTACGAGGATTTCACACTGGAGGGCTACGATCCTCATCCGGCCATCAAAGCGCCTGTAGCGGTGTAGCATTCAGGAGATCATTTTCAGGATCCCGCTGTTCAGGAAACGGCGGGATTTTTTGCTTTTTAATTGATTCATTTCAAAACAAATAGCTTCTTCCGACACGCGATTTTTCTGTTGACACGCGATTTTTCTGTTGATAAAAAAAGAGGGTTTGGGAGATAAAATGAATTAGGAGTGGCAAGAAGAAAATGAAAACAGTTACAAAGATTTTTTCGGTTTTGCTGGATTTGGCACTGGTTGTCGTGCTGGCGGTATGCGCGTTTTATCAATTTGAAAACTATACCGGCCGCAAAGCCTGGGAAAAGTACGTCAAGGAATGCGGCGGCTGGGTCGAGGGGATCGAAGCCGAGAAATTCGCGGACCCCACTTCCTCGCCCCGCACAAAGAATTACATCTGGCTCAAAGACATCCTTCCGCCGCCGGTGGATGAGGATAAGAATTTCGCGGCTTTGCCTTTTTGGGAGGTTGTTCTTGCGGACACAAAAACGCTTACGGATGAGCAGAAACAGCTGAAGAAAGAATGGGAACAGTTCATTCCGGGCAAAGATTTTGATTACTATGTTTTCGCGCACTGGGACAAACCGCGCAGAGCGGGCAGCGTTTTGAACGGCGGCAAGACCAGAGAGGAAGCCGTCCAGGCTCTTGGCGAACAGCTGAAAGCAGGGGAAGCCTTC
>JAEENR010000119.1 GCA_016283885.1 Verrucomicrobiota bacterium | reverse complement strand
GATGAAAATTATTGGCGCTATCCTGACCCGCTCTTTGGATGGGTAAAGTTAAAATTCAATGATGACGGTTCTTATACATTTGAAGACTGTGCTCTGGGCTATAAATGCAAAGGCATCATTATAGGAACAGAAGAGCTTATAGTTCCGACGATTTCTTATCAGATAAAGGGTCAGACAATGACTCTGACCTATTCAGATTCGCTCTACGAAAGCGCGGACGGTCAGACCTGGACCAAGGTCACCGATGCTGAGAAGGACGGGACTTATACCGTGGATATTTCCAAGAACGGCATGAAACTCTATTGCAGCATTATGGATGACGCGCCAAGCCGCTAAAGTTAATAGGAAGCAAAAGAGACGAGGTTTGAACGCCTCGTTTTTTTATCGTTTATCCAAAATTGCCATTAGAAAATCTGTCAATAATGGCGGTTTTGGATCAAATTTTGAAAAAACGATAAATAGGGTTGTCAAATCATTGGTATACGGTTAAACTAGCCCCAGTTTGAAAGCTACTGGCTTATGCAGAAAAAAGATATCGTAAAGAAAGTGACACCGCTCTTAGACAAATCTCTTTCGGAGATCCAAAAGAAAGATATTCTGGACTATCGCAAGGACATCAACTGCGCTATAGCGCTTTTTACCCAGGAACTGGAGAATTGTTCCCTGTCGGGTCAGGTGGTTTTGAATTCCGCGCGTTACGGGGAGCTGCTCATGTACACCCTGCATTCAAGCAATTATTCCCTGTTCACCACGGTCGTAGAGCTTTTGCAGTGGCATATCTGGGAACAGAGTCCGCACACAGGTTTTCTGTGGGCTATGACTGTTTTGCTGGAACGCATCCATGAGCTGGATCTCTTCGAGGAGATCCTGGACATGGGTATCGTGAACGACACCTTGGTCAAGATCAATCGTCCGGCTCCGGCTAAGAAGAAAAAAGCCAAAAAAACTTCAAAAGCCGCCGCGAAGTCAGAGAAAACCGCTCCTAAAAAAACAGCCCCGGCCAAAGTAAATGCTAAGGTAAAAGCTGTGAAAAAAGCGGCTCCGGCCAAGAAGAAAACAAAAACGGCCGCCAAAAAGGCAAAAGCCAAGTAAATAAAGACCAGGGAAAGCGATTCCCCTAACTCGTCGCCGCTGAAATATTTGCCCTTTAGGGCAAGCGGCAGCATATTTGTGTTGCGGATAAACGCGCCGCGATTTGGTCCGCTGTCTCAGATCGTGGCGTAAGTCTTAGATCAGGAGCGATTTCTGCCAGAGGTGTCATTACAAAAAGCCGTTCCTCCGCCCGCGGATGGGGCAGGATCAGACGCGGAGACTGTACCTGTTCATTTCGGCAGTAAATAATATCCAAATCAATGATCCTTGGCAGGTTATGTCCATGTTCACGTGGACGGCCGGCCCGGATCTCATAATCCTGCAACGAATCCAGAAGACGAATAGGGGATACATCCGCGGGCAGCTTCAAACCGGCGACCGCGTTCACAAACATCGGACTGCCGGGGGGACAGTCTCTGGGTTCGGAACGCCACAAAGAGGATCGTATGATGGGCAGACACGCGATCGTTTGCAGAAAATCATACGCGCGTCTGATTTCTGCTTCAGGATTTCCCAGATTGGAGCCTAAAGCGACATAAGTATCCATAAGAACGAACAGCTTACCGCGGTTCCCGAAAAGGCAAAACCGCCTGGCCCGGCTACTCTACTTTACAAACAAATGAAAATGAAATGTAATTTTCTTTTTTAAGCTTTTTGAAGAAGAAAAAACATTGTAAGATACCGGCACTTTATGACTGCAGATAAAGTGGAAAACAAATCGGAAGAGCGTACCAAGTCGAGACGACGCTCTCATTCCAGACACCGTTCTCATTCAAAAGGACGATCCGGAAGCCTTGACAAGATATTCGATCAGATTATCTTATGTCTGTTTGTCGGGATATTTGTCCTGATGCCGGTCTCTTATGGCGGGACTCTTGTCTGGTCCTATTCCATCGCGGAAGTGCTGACGGCTGCGGCCTTGCTGTTGTGGGGCGGACGTTTGTGGCTGAACCACTCTCATCGTTTTTTCTCGACTCCGGCGGTTTGGGGAGTCCTGCTGTTTTTTGCCTATGGATTCTTTGAATACATCAAATCTCCCATCGAATACAGCGCCCGCCGGGAGATACTCCAGATGCTTCTGTGTGTCTGTCTTTTCTTTCTGTTTGTCAATAACTTAAAGCATAGAAAATATGCTAAGATCTTTGCCTTTGCGGTGATCGGGGTGGGGACGATGATCTCCATCTATGCCGTGGCGCAGTTCATCACAGGCTCTACCAGCATTTTAGGTGTTGAACAGCCGGAGGTCTATGTGCATCGCGCTTCTGGTACCTATATATGCCCCAATCACTTAGCCGGATTGCTGGAAATGACGATCCCCTTGGCTCTGGCGTTGACGCTGGCCGGGCGTCTCGAACAATACCAGAAGATCCTGCTGGGCTTTGCTTCACTGGTTTTACTGGCCGGCATTGCCGTAACGGTTTCCCGCGCGGGCTATGTGGCGTCCCTGTGTGGTGTGGCTTTGGTTTTAGTGACTCTCTTCAAGAGCTATAAATACCGGATGCCCGCTTTGGCGGCGGCGGCGTTGCTGATCGTGGCAGCGGCATGGTTCCTGCTGAGTAAGCCTCACGCGGAGACACGTTTCAGTGAACTCCTGAAGACTACCCAGCTGGATGAAGGCCGCGGCGCTATTTATAAATCCAGTCTGGAAATGGCATCCAAGACTTCTATATTCGGCAGAGGCTCCGGTACTTATGCTTCTCAAATCTACTCCTATCTGACCGATAAGACCCAGGATGATCCCTACTTTGCGCATTCCGACTATTTGCAGCTGTGGATCGAATGGGGCATGGTGGGTGTGGCTTTGCTGGCTCTGGTGCTGATTGCCGCCGGGATCGATGTATTCAAAATCTGGCGGTATGTTCACCAGAAAGGGGAATCCATTAACCCGCAGGACAGTACGCGTTCGGCCTTATTCCTGGGCGTAACGGCTGCCATGCTGGCTATTTTGATCCATTCAGCGGTGGACTTCAATATGCACATCCCGGCCAATGCGATGCTGGCGGTGGTGCTGTTCGCCATGCTGCTCAGCTGTGTTCGTCTTTATAAAGATACCTGCTGGCTCAAACAATCCCCGGCCAACCGCATCGCGGTGACTGCTTTTATCGCATTGTTCAGCTTCATATTAGTATGGGACGCGGTCCACACCTCGCACATAGCGTATCTGGTCAAAGCATCAGAAGCGGAGGGGATCAGCAATAAAGAAGCTCAGAAACTGCTGGATCAGGCGGTGAAACTGGATGAACGGAACTGGAATACAGCGATGGAAGCGGGCCGCCGGATGTTGAGCGTGGGAATGTATTCAGAAGACCCCGAAGAAAGAAACTGGGCACTGATCCACGCGATCGGATATTACAGTATGGCCATTCGCTATAACCCTTATTATTACCGGCTTTACGGCGGAATGGCGGGTGCGTTGACGCTGCAGGGCAGGGAGGATGAAGCGATCCCTTACGCGGATAAAATGCTGACTTTGCGTCCTGACGGTCACGACAGCAACGCGGTTTACGGGTTCTGTGCCCTGTATAGAGGGGATTATGACTTGGCTGTGAAGCACTTGGAACGCTCGATCCATCTGAGGAATGAAGGCAATGACTTAGCCAAAGAGTGGTATGAGATCGCCGTCCAGAGGCAAGGTGAAGAAAAAAAATTTGAATAAATCAAAAAAAATAATTTCAGCTATTGACACGACCCCTAAAAATGAGGTATTCTACCTGTGGTTTTGGTAACGAGAGTTACATCGAATTTAATAGAGATTAGATTATGAAGAAAATCGTTAAGAATTTTGTGGTGAGCGCAACCTTGGTGGCTGCTCTCCTCGTTGCGGTGGCAGTCCAAGCTAAGGACGCAACCCTGACCGGTACAACTGGTACCGTTGAGAGCTTGGGTAAAGGTGGCGCATGGCAGAAAATATCTGCTAATAAGCCTGTTAAGGTGGGTTCGACCCTTCGTACAGGAAGCACCGTTGGTTCTCTGGCGTCCTTCAGACTCTCGAACATTGACAGTCTGGTTGTACTGAATGAGAATACGACGTTGACACTGGATGCCGCTGACAGCAAGAAAGTGAGCGGACAGGATGTCACAGATACCGCTCTCAGACTCGCGACGGGTCGTGTGACCGGTAACGTCAATGGTCTGAATGGTGCCTCCAAGTATGTCATCAAGACTCCCTCCAGAGACGTGATCGTCAAGGGCAGCAATGCGGAATTCTCCGTGGGTGCCGATGGTTCCGTCATCGTGACAAAAGGTGCTGTGGATGTGCAGACTGCCAAGGGTTTGATCCCTGTGGCCGCTGGACAGACCCTGCCGGTGGGTTCCGACGCGGTCGCTCCGACTGATCCGAATCTCCAGGCTGGTATCGCTACCCAGGTGGCGAGCGCCAATCGCGACAATGCCGGTAAAGCCAAGAAAGATATCAGTGTCGATACTGACAGTGAGATCGAACGTGGTGTGACCAATCCTAATTTCGATGATGTCTATGACAAATTTGTGGACAAAGTTGAAAAGGATCACCGTGGTAAAACACATCCTCTGACGGGTCAAAACGATCCTGTCACTCCTTGGTAATAAGGTATAGGAAATAAAACGAAAAACTCCGGTTCATCCCGGAGTTTTTTTGTTTTTAATGCAAAGCATGATTGAATAATTTTTTCTGATTTGATATAGTTTTCCCGTATTTGCTTCATGTTAGCTTGAAATATGAAAAAGAAACTTTTTTTAGGATTTGCTGTTCTGTGCGCCGCACAGTTGACGTTTTCTGCTTGTGCCGATAATCCGCGCTTGATCATCCGCGCTGACGACATGGGGTCTTCTCATGCCAGTAATGAGGCTTGCCTCAAGTCTGTACAGGAGGGAGTCGTTACCTCTATCGAAGTAATGGCCGTGGCTCCGTGGTTTCCCGAAACCGTTCGTTTGCTCAACGCGAACCCTCAGATAGATGTGGGGCTTCATCTGGTGACCAACAGCGAATGGGATAACATTAAATGGCGTCCGCTGACACATTGTCCCAGTTTGACAGACAAAAACGGCTATTTCCTGCCTATGGTGGGAAAAAACCCGAACTATCCCGGACTCAGCACCATGGAAAGCACCTGGAGCATCGCGGAGCTGGAACAGGAGTTCCGCGCTCAGATCGAGTTTGCTCTCAAGAATATCCCCCAGATCACTCATATCTCTTCCCACATGGGGAATATGTATTTTGACAAAGATGTGACGGCTATGGTCTCCCGTTTGGCCAAAGAATACCATTTGGGGATGGAATTTGACCAGAAGCTGAACCATGTCAGCTATGCCGGCGCGCATGGAACACCCGCGGAGAAAGAAGCCTCTTTCCTCAAGATGCTCGAAAAACTGGAACCCGGCAAAGATTATCTCTTCCTGGATCATCCGGCTTACGACACACCGGAAATGCAGGCTGTCTATCATATTGGCTACGAAAACGTAGCGCAGGATCGCCAGGGAGTGACCGATCTCTTTACCAGCGAAAAGGTCAAGAACGCTCTCCAGGAGAAGGGGATCGAGACCGTCAGCTATAATAAAGTGTGGAAGTCTCTGCCCCGCAGCACCCCGGAGGCTGAAAACGTGGATCCGGCCATGCTGGAGAACTATCTGGCCAGTGTGAAGGAAAAGAATCAGAACGTCCAGAGCATCATGGTCGTGCGCAACGGCAAGGTCGTGGCGGAACACTGGATGAACGGCGGCGCGCCGGATAAGCTGCACATCCTGCACTCTGTCAGCAAGACTTACACCTCCACGGCGATCGGTTTTGCTGTGCAGGAAGGTCTGATCAAAGTCACCGACAAGGTCATTTCCTTCTTCCCCGAATATCTTCCGGAGGAAGTTTCTCCGAATCTGGCCAAGATGGAGATCCGTCACCTGCTGATGATGTCCACCGGTCAGGCCAAAGAACCGGGCCAGCTCCATACCCGCGAATTTGAGTGCGGTGTGACCATCAGCGATGAGAACTGGATCAAGCTCTTCCTGGCTGAACCGGTCATCAATGAACCGGGTACGGTGTTCCGTTACAACAGCTTTGCCACATTCATGCTGAGCGCGATCATCCAGAAGGTCTCTGGTCAGAAGACGCTCGATTTCCTCTATCCGCGCCTGTTCCGTCCGCTGGGCATCTCCGGTGTCAAGTGGGATGAAAGCCCCATGGGCATCAACTGCGGCGGCTGGGGGCTGTGGGTCAAGACCGAAGACATGGCCAAACTGGGTCAGTTCATGCTTCAAAAGGGCAAATGGAACGGCGAGCAGCTCCTTTCCGAGGAATGGATCGCCGAAGCCACCAGCACCAAGATCATGCAGCAGCCCAACGCCAGTGAAGAGACAAAGGCCAAAAGCGACTGGGTCCAGGGCTATTGCTATCAGATGTGGCGCTGCCGTCACAACGCCTTCCGCGCGGACGGCGCGAATGGTCAGTTCATCGTAGTGATCCCCGAAAAGAATGCCGTGGTGGCCATTACCGCCCATTTAGGGGATATGCAGAGCGAATTGAATGTGGTTTGGGAAAAAATTCTTCCCGCTTTGAAAGACTAGGATTGACTCTGACGGAGTGTCGGATATACGATAAAGCCGTCTTTAAGTTTGAGACTTGAAATAGATATATGAGTACCATTTATGACATTGTTGCTCGCGAGATACTGGATTCTCGCGGAAATCCCACTGTTGAAGTTGATGTGATCCTGGATGACGGGACGATCGGCCGCGCCGCGGTTCCTTCCGGAGCCAGCACCGGTGAAAACGAAGCCCTTGAACTTCGCGATGGTGATAAATCTCGTTTCCTCGGCAAAGGTGTGACCAAAGCCGTTGCCAATGTGGAAGAAAAGATCCTCCCTGAACTGGAAGGTCTGGATGCCCTGGATCAGGTGACCGTGGACAAGACCATGCTCGAATTGGACGGCACGGATACCAAGTCCGTACTGGGTGCCAATGCGATCCTGGCTGTCTCTCTGGCCAACGCCAAAGCCGCCGCTTCCTATCTGGATCTGCCCCTGTATCGTTATCTGGGCGGAACCAACGCCAAAGTCCTGCCCGTCCCGATGGCCAATGTCATCAACGGTGGTGCGCACTCTGACGCTCCGATCGATTTCCAGGAATTCATGATCGTTCCTCGCGGATTCAGCTGCTTCTCCGAAGGTCTTCGCGCTATCACCGAGACTTTCCATGCTCTCAAGGGCGTGCTCAAGAAGAGAGGCCTCTCCACAGCCGTGGGTGATGAAGGCGGTTTCGCTCCGAATCTGGACAGCGCCGATGATGCCATCGAATCCATCCTGGCCGCTATCAAGAACGCGGGCTACAAACCGGGTGAGCAGATGTTCTTGGCTCTGGACGTTGCTTCTTCTGAATTCTATGATCCTGAGACCGGTCTTTACACCTTCAAGAAGAGCACCGGCAAACAGGTCACCGGCGAAGAACTGGTTGCCTACTATGAGCAGCTGACCAGCAAGTATCCTGTGATCAGCATCGAAGACGGATGCGCCGAGAACGACTGGAAATCCTGGAAGATCCTCACCGACAAGATCGGCAAGAGAGTCCAGCTCGTGGGTGATGACCTCTTTGTGACGAACGTCAAGTTCCTCTCCAAGGGCATCAAAGAAGGTGTTGCGAACTCCATCCTCGTCAAAGTCAACCAGATCGGTTCCCTGACCGAAACCCTGGACGCCGTCAGCATGGCTCAGGAAAGCAGCTACACCGCTGTGATCAGCCACCGCTCCGGTGAGACCGAAGACAGCACGATCGCTGATATCGCTGTGGCCACCAACGCCGGCCAGATCAAGACCGGTTCTCTGAGCCGCACCGACCGTATGGCCAAGTACAACCAACTCCTTCGCATTGAAGAAGAACTGGGTGAAAACGCCATCTACGGCGGCAAATTCAAGATCTAGTTTTCGATCTTATATTTGACGAATAAAAAACCCCGGCCAAGCTGCCGGGGCTTTTTTGTGAACCGGATCGCCATGAGAAGTTGACGGATCTTTCGCAGAGGTAAAAAAAACGCCGGATGCCTAAAAGCATACGGCGCTTGTTTTAAGAATTTTACTTTTTGCTATTGAGAGGGAATCTGATTTTTTGGTTCGTTTCTTAAGTCCATCATTATAATTTTTATCATTAATCCCTTCTCCACAGACATATAGGAGGGTTGATACCAGCTGTCAATATCCCAAATGGCAAATGCGTAAATCCCATTGACCATGATTTGGACAATTCCATCTGCAGTGCAGGATACAGTGCAGGATTGTGTGACTTGTCCTTGATCATTGGTTGCCATTTCTCCCTGTGTACCTGAGTACCCTCCAAGTGCAACATTTATCCCAGGCATGGGATGCCCCTGTGAATCCATTACTGTACAGGTTACTTGGGCAGGAGTTTGACCTTTTTCAATAAATATCTGATAAGCAGGGTTAGTCGCATAGTTCCAATATTTATAACAATTAGTATATTGTACTTTTATATAGTAAGCAATACAGATTCCAAATACATTACCAAACAATAGAATAATTCCGATTGTAAAAACAAAAAAT
>JAEENR010000118.1 GCA_016283885.1 Verrucomicrobiota bacterium | reverse complement strand
CTTTTTATCCATAGATATCAATGTTTTCTCTTGAACTGGACCACGACACGGGCTTCAGGTTCCAGAGGAGCGATCAAAGCGTGGACCAGACGTTCCATTTCGCGGGCGGCGTTGTCCTCGGCCATGTTCATGTAGTAGCGTGTGCGGGCCGTTCTGAGGACGTACTGACGCAGATTGTCTTTGGCTTCCTGAGCCAGTTCAGATTTACCGGATCCGCGCGCCCAGTCAAACCAGCTGTCCTCGCCCAGAAAGAGGATCTGCCGGGGATCCTGCTGAACTTCCACCAGATCGGAATCCACGATCGGAGCGGGGACTTTGAGGGTGAGCGTTTTCTTTTCGCCGTCCCAGACGATATCGCTCTCGGCGACATCATTCAGGGGGATGTAGTACTGGACCCGGTTGCCCATGGAGACCATGCGCAGATTGGATGTTCCCAGACCAAAGGCAAAGCCTCCCAGGGAAAGGACAGTCTCCTTTTCCAGACTCTGATCCACGGTGATGAGGGCGCTTTGGATGACCAGCTTGGATTGTTTGTGCAGGCTTTCGGCCACACTGAAAACAGAGAGCTGTGTGGTGGAGTTCAGCCCGGTACGGGTAAAATTCTCGACCGTTTTGAGGGTGCGGTGCGTGATCCACGCGACGGTCAAAAGCCCGGCCAGGATCATGACAGACAAGGTGATCAGAACGGTTTTATCCTGCCAGAAGGAAGGACCCGGTTTCGTTTCGTTCTGAGGTTGATTCAGATTTTCTTCGCTCATTTTTTTGCCTCCTAAAAAAAATCCCGCTTGCGCAGATATTAACTAGCCGCACAATACGGGAATCGGGACTTCTTAGCAAGATAAACTTTGCCGCAGAAGGAAAAATTTTTACTTTTTCGCGGATTTAGCCTGTTTTTTAGGAGTTTTCCGGGAAGATTTTTTGGGAGCTTTCTTCTCTTTCTTTTCTTCCGGCTGTTCTTCCTCTTCAAACAGAAGCCATTGAGGAATGCCCTCGTATTTCCAGGTGGTATGGATATTCTCGCGCAGACGGAGGTAATCCGCCTGATCGCCGCTGACCAGGATCTCTGCCGGCAGCGGACGGCCATTATAGTTGCAAGCCATCGTCATGCCGTAAGCACCGGCACTCATAAGCGCCAGATAATCACCTTCTTTGACAGGAGCCAGGGTGCAATCGTGGCTGAAGCAGTCGCCGGATTCGCAGATGGGACCCACGATATCGGCTTTGATCGTCTTTTGGGAGCGGGACTGTTTCAGCGGAACGATCTGATGATAAGAGTCATAGAGTGCCGGACGGATGAGATCGTTCATCGCGGCGTCCACCACGACAAAGTTCTTCTTGGAGGTCTGTTTGACGTATTCCACGCGAGTGACCAGGATACCGGCGTTGCCGACAATGAAGCGGCCGGGTTCGATCAGGATCTTGAGACCCAGCGGCTGGAGCAGGGGGATCAGCGCGTGAGCGAATTTTTCGGGGCTGATGAAGTTTTTGCCTTTGGTCTGCCACCAGTCGGCGGAACCGCTTTCCAGCGCGTCATGATAGGCGATGCCGATGCCGCCACCCAGACTGAAAAACTCGATGCCGTACTTGTCGCGCAGGGTCTCCACCAGCGGGAGCATCTTTTTGACCGCTTTTACGAAAGGCACGGTATCCGTCAGCTGTGAACCGATGTGCATTTGGACACCTTTCAGATGAAGATTCTTGTAGCTGCGTTTGGCTTTGCGGTAAAGAGCTTCGACCTCCTCAAAAGCGATGCCGAACTTATTTTCATAAGTGCCGGTCGTGATCTTGGCGTGAGTTTCCGCGTCCACGTTCGGGTTGACGCGGATGGCAACGGGGGCTTTTTTGTGGAGCTTGCCGGCGATGCGGTTGATGCGTTCCAGTTCAGGAATACTTTCCACGTTGAAAGAATAGATGCCCAGTTTGAGCGCGTCGGTGATTTCCGCCTCGGTCTTGCCCACACCGGCAAAAACACAGCGTTTGGTATCGCCGCCGGCAAAGTGGACTTTTCGCAGTTCACCAATGCTGACGACATCAAAGCCCAATTCCATGCAGGCCATCAGCCCCAGGATGCCCAGACTGGCGTTTGCTTTCATCGCGTAGCAGATAGTGACATCCAGCGGTGCCAAGGCGATCTCCAGACGATTGACATTTTCCACGATCGTCTTTTGGGAGTAAACATAAAGAGGTGAACCGGCCTGTTTGACCAAATCTTCTACGGCAACATTCTCGCAGAAGAGTTTTCCGTTTTTATAATGAAAGTCGTGCATGGTGTTAAAAAAGGTTTAGTTGTTGGCTTTAGCGGTATTGTCAGCTTTAGCGGCTTCCGGGAAGAAAGCGGCATGAAGCACCTTCAGAGCGGTGTCGGCGCTTTCGATATCCACGATGATGGAGACCTTGATCTCGCTGGTGGAGATCATCTGGATGTTGATGCCGGCCTCGGCCAGAGCGCGGAACATCTGGGCAGCGACTCCGGAATGACTTTTCATTCCTACGCCCACGATGGATATCTTGGCGATTTGATCGTCATGAGCCAGACCGTTGAAACCCAGGTCGTTCTTGATGCCCAGGAGCAGATCGGTCGCCCGTTTGAGGAAAGGCTTTTCGATCGTGAAGGAAATATCTGTGCAGGGTTCCGCGGTCTTCGGACTGCCATTCTGGATGATCATATCCACGCTGAGATTCGCATCACCCAGCGCACCGAAAACACGTGCCGCCGAGCCCGGACGATCCGGTACTTGGGCGAGGGTCACCTTGGCTTGATTTTTATCCATGGAAATGCCGCGGATAATGACATCTTCCATGCTCTTGGTTTCTTCTTTCACAATCGTTCCTGGTTTCTTGTTCATACTGGATCGGACTTCAAAAATAACTTCAAATTTCTTAGCGAATTCAACAGAGCGGGACTGCATGACTTTGGCACCCAGACTGGCCAGCTCCAACATTTCATCATACGAGATCTCATCAAGCTTCTGCGCGTTGGGGACGATGCGGGGATCGGCCGTGTAAACACCTTCCACATCGGTATAGATCTGGCACAGATCGGCCTTCAGCGCGGCTGCCAGCGCGATGGCTGTCAGATCCGAGCCGCCGCGGCCCAGAGTAGTGATATCATCGTCATCCGTCTGTCCCTGGAATCCGGCAACGATCACGACGTGACCGGCGTTCAGACATTGGCGGATGCGGACGGGCGAAACATTTCTGATCTTGGCGCGTGTATGAGCTCCGTCAGTGATAATGCCAGCTTGCGCCCCGGTCATGGATGTGGCCGGGATACCCAACGCGTGCAGGGCGATGGCGGTCAAAGCAATAGTTGTCTGCTCACCGGTTGAGAGCAGAACATCCATTTCCCGCCGGTTGGGAGACGGGAGAAGACCATGCGCCATTTTGATGAGAGAATCTGTTACACCGCTCATTGCCGAGACCACGACAACCACTTGATCACCGCGTTCCCAGTATTCGGCGATCCGGGAAGCGACATTTTTGATTCGCTCCAGATTCGCAACAGACGTGCCGCCGTATTTTTGAACAACTAGCATTTTTATAAAAATAGAGAGCGCCAAGAGGCTTCCTGAGCCCAGGCGCACGCCAAAGGCTACTAAAATGAACGAGAAGTGTCAAAGCAAAGTGCGACAATTATTCAAAAAACTTGACAAGGTTATTCAAAAAGCTAATATGTTCCCGTTTGCGGGGAGAGAGAATATCCTTGTGAGAAAACAGATAAACTCAAATAGAAAACGCCGTCATGCAAATAGAAAGCATTAAAATGTTTTGTGATTTGGCTGAAACCGAAAGTTTCACCAAAACCGCTCAGATCAATGGGATTACCCAGTCTGCCGTGAGTCAGCAGATCCGTGCCATGGAGAAACATTTTGGCTGCCATCTGGTTGAGAGAAGTAAAAAGAAATTCCGCCTCACCCGTGAAGGAGATCTCCTGAATCAATACGGGTTGGATCTCGTCAAAGAATTTGATGAGCTTCGCTGCAAACTGCTGGAACTGCGCGATGTTGTTTCGGGAACGATCCGTCTGGCCACGATCTACAGCATTGGTTTGCATGACCTGCCTCTTTATCTTCGTAAATACCTGCGTCAATATCCCTCAGTCAGCGTGCAGGTTGAATATCGGCGCGCCAATCAAGTCTATGAAGACGTACTGAGCAATGTCGTGGACATTGGAATGGTAGCCTATCCGACACGGGATACAAAATTGGAAATCATTCCGCTGCACCGGGATAAAATGATCCTCATTGCCAGTGTGGATCATCCTTTCGTCCACAAAAAAGCGGTTCGCCTGAAAGACCTGAATGGACAAAAATTTGTTGGTTTTGAGACGGGAACACCTACCCGGAAAGCAGTAGATAAACTTTTTCAAGAGAATGACATTGATGTAGATATGGTGATGGAATTCGATAATGTGGAAACAGTCAAACGCGCCGTTGAGATCAATAATGGAGTGTCACTGGTTCCCAGCCGCACCGTAGCCCAGGAAGTCAGCGCGCACTCTATTGTAAAAATCGTTCCCGTGGATATGGAACTCTATCGTCCCATTGCTGCTATTGTGAAGAAAGACAAGCCTTTATCACCAGCAATGAGAGAATTTATCTCTGCACTTAAAAACAGTGTAGAAGATGATGAATAAAACCTGAAACAAATGAAAATTTCCAGGCACAGTGCAAAACTGTGCCTTATTTTTTTTGAAAAAAATAAAAAACATGAAAAAAATTCAATTTCATAACAGACTGAGAGGAAGATGGATAAGAAATAGCGAGGGGAGTGGGTAAAAAAAATAGTTTGAAAGGAGGGGGAGAAAGGAGTAGATTTTTGGTCGTTGCGCTTCAGCGCGGCCTGTGTATGCGGCAGCAGACACAGTAGATAAATTCCAGAGAAGATGATGTATCGGGCTGGATTTTGCCTTTTTTAGTAGGGAAGGTCTGGCCGGGTGAGTTTGTCTCTCTGTGAAGGTGGACAGATACTTTAATGGTATCCGGATGAAAGTCTGGGATACGGAAGCGATG
>JAEENR010000117.1 GCA_016283885.1 Verrucomicrobiota bacterium | reverse complement strand
CCTTCATGTGGGAATAGATGATACGGCCTTCGAGGACTTTCAGACAATAGATCGGGTTCAGACCGCTGCGAATCCAGTGACCGATATCAGCGCAGGAGCCAATGCGGGGATCGAGATCTTTGACCGCGTTATAGACCGCTACCGGATCCCAGACCCAGTAATCCGGATTATTCGGCTGACGGGGATGATTGTGGATGGCGACCATCACATCATACTCCTTGACCAGCTTATCCAGAACGGGGAGAAGGTCTTTAGAAGGTTCGCATGCGAAAGCGCGGATGTCCATCTTCTTGCAGAATTCAAAGATCTTGCGGAAACCGGCTTCGTCACCGGCGCCTGTCACGCCGAAGCTGACGACCTTCATATTGTACTGAGCCAGTTTATCTTTGATCTTCTGGAGGATCTCGTCCGGGGTATCAGGACCGATGCCCTGGTCGATGTCTTTGGAAATGCGTTGACCGGGGAAGAATTCGATCACCTTGCCGCCCGCGGCCGCGTTCTTTTCAATGGCCTCGAACAGTGTAAAGCGATTGAATGAATAAGCCTGAGAGCCTACAAAGAAGCCATCACCCACGGAATATTCTTCGGGGATGTCAGCCGCGAAAGCCTGAGTGCAGCAAAGGGTTGCCGCGATCAGAGCACTCTTTAAAAAAGTATTCAGTTTCATAACCAACGCCCGATATTGTAAGGGAAATCCTTTCGGAGTTCAATAGAATAAACCCAAAACCGACTCAGAAAACATTAAAAACAGTGGAATAGTTTGTAATAGAAAGAGTTAAGGATAAGTAGTTGAGCCAAAAAGAACCATGGATGGTATCAAGGAATCACGGATGATACGGATAAGTACAGATAAATTGTTGTTTAACAATATGTTGTAATAAATAGATTGCATGGTCTCTCAATTATTCATCATCTTCGGATACCTCAAAAGTTACCCAAGTTCCCAATGGATCATCAAACTCCATATCTACATGATCGACATACCCAATTATTTTTTTGTAATACTGGAGTAGAAAAGCCAATAGATAATCCAGATTATTCGGTGTTAAATAAATCTTTGTTTCCTCTGGTTCAAAAGAAACTTTTCCGTTATTTAAAGATTGTAAGGGGATTTTTCCCTTTTTCGCTTTTTTTGTGATTTGAGGGTCTTCTGTAAGAAGTAATTTCAACTTTTCTTTTTTATTTGTTTCGATGAAGGTCAATGATATTACTATTTTCTCTTTGAGCAAAAGTAAGCCCATGCACCAGTCCTGAATCTCAGTTGGCTTCAGTTGGACTCGCAATGATATTTCATCTGGGTAGTGAGTTATCTTTACCCTTGCCGGAACCTTCATGTATTCCTTCATCGTTCCTCCTTCTTGCGGCATTTTAAAAAAGAGCCAAGACGTGTTGTGTCTGGCTCTCTTCTGTGTTTTGTTTTACTCTTTTTCTACCAGAATGATACGATTGATCCAAATGTTTCCGGCACCGGTACCCTGTACCGGAGCGGCCCAGACGTAAGTATAGCCGTCTGTTTTGTATTCAGCGATTTTGTAAATAGTGTATTCACTGCCGGCGATCTCGGTGCCTTTGCCCGCGACCGATCTCTCTTCTCTTTTGGCTTCGTTATAGATTCCGGCGGTAAAGACATTCTTATCTACCTTGTTGTCGCAGCGGATCTCCAGGAATACCTCATAGTCGCCTCTGGGCAGATTATGCAGCTGGACAGCCCATTCATGATGGGTATCCGGCATACGGACGGCTTTGCCATCCAGTCCGGCCGGATCGTTCTCCAGATAGGAAAGACTGCCCGGCATGGATCGGCTGCAGTTTTTGGCGGAGACCGCGAACCACTGGCGGTTTCCCACAGCGACGGGTTTAGGCCCTTCCGGAGTGGACAAGTGAGGATACATACGTTTCAGCTCCGACTCAAAGCCTTCGTAACTCTTGCCGGCTTCACTGAAAATGCGTGTCTCCGCTTCTCTGGAAGAAGCCAGAGCTTTTGCGATCAATTTCTCGACATCCATGTCCTTGAATTCGGGATGATCGAACATTTCCGGACGTTCCAGCAAGGCGAAAGTGATGGGAAGCGCCGCGAACTCGACCCGCTTCTGATATTTGGGATCGTTTGCCGTCTTGGCTTTGGCTCGTTCCATGAGCCGCCAGATCGAGATGAGCTCCTGGTCGCTGAGCCAGTCGCGTGTGTCTTTGGCATAGCATGTGAGGCGGTAATCCGGATGGGCCGCGACGAATTTTTTCATCAAATCTACATACTGAAGCATCTCGATGGCTGCCGGACCGTAGAAGCCGTTCAGGAATTCAGCGATGATCGCGTTCTCATCCTGAGATGGATCCCACATCAATCGGCTCAGCAGGTAGGCGCGTAGTTCGGGAAGATCAGCGATCTTGCGGGGACCGCTGGAACCTTGCTCGAAGAGACCGCGAACCTTGTGTTCCAGTAGGAAACGAATATCGCCGGGCAGATTTTCCCAGTTAGGCTGAGGCAGATAATACTT
>JAEENR010000014.1 GCA_016283885.1 Verrucomicrobiota bacterium | reverse complement strand
CACATCACCCGTCGGTGTTTCAGAATGAATCCCTGCCTGTAATCTGACCGTCCTTTCAGGACTTTACAAAGGAGACGCACGGGTCGGTCGTCTCGAAGACGCGGGAGTCCCGTGTATCTCAGAACATATTGATTTTGAATATGTTTTGATAAAATTGAAATCACTAATGACGATTTCGAGATAAAAAAGATGATTGCCTCTTGTGAGTGTTAAGGATAGACTGTTCCTCAGCAAGGCTGACATGCAGGATGATAAGCTGATAACTCGTCGAGCTACAGTAGATGATTTGCCACAATTGATCACATTGTGGATGGATGCACATTTGCCGGCCGATGTCTTTGAAAAACGGCTGACAGAATTCCACATCGTTGAAGATCCCCTCACCAAAAGGATCTTAGCCGCGATCGGCCTGCATTCCCAGGAATCAGCGGTCATGCTGCACAGTGAAGTTTTTGGAGATCCCGCGAACGAAGATCTGTACAGAGATATGCTATGGCCGCGGTTCAAGACTCTGGCGCGCAGTCTGGGTGCCAGCAGGATCTGGACACAGGAAACCGCAAGTTTCTGGAGAAGAGAAGGTTTTCGTCTCGCGGATGAAGAAGTACTCAAAAAGCGTCCCCATTTTCCGGACGGCGAAGAATATCTCCCCTGGTGTTTTATACAAATTTTTGATGAAGAAAAAATTGAGCAGGCCATGGGAGAACATCGTTATGACGATCTGCTTCAAATGCAAAGAGATGAATCCGATGCGTATGCCCAGCAGATGAAAGTCTTGCGTAATGTGATCATTACTCTGGGGATCGCACTGATCGGGATCATGCTGATCATGTTTTTGTACAGTTTCGCCAGCTCCTACCGCTAAGCATCGATATATTCATGGAAAATTGTGTTCTGTTTGAAGATGAGCATTTGCTTATTGTCAATAAACCTCCAGGAATCAATACGCATCGTCCCGATCCCTATACGACTGATGGTATCTATGACTGGTTTCGCAAAACACCGGGACGCGCCGCTCTCTCCACGCTCCACCGGCTGGATAAAGAGACTTCGGGCATCCTTGTTTTTGGGAAAACGGCTTTAGCCAATCAGTCTCTTACAAATCAATTCGCGAAACGGAAAGTCAAAAAAACGTATCTGCTGCTGACGGACAGGCTGGATACTTTTTCCCGGATGGAACACGACAGTTTTATTGTACGCTGTCAGATCATACGCGACGGCGGCAGCTATCGTGTGCGCGAGGTGAAATCAGCTTCGTCTGCTTCCGGGGCACACCGCATTCCCGACTTTGCCGAAACCCATTTTAAAATCGTAGAAAAAGGCCGTCATTGTATCCTTCTGGAGGCTCATCCCCTTACAGGCCGAACTCATCAGATCCGCATTCATGCCGCCTGGAAAGGTTTCCCCATCCTGGGGGATGAATTATACGGGGGAACGTCTTTCGGCGGAGGATTATGTCTTCACGCCTATCAGCTGGAATTGACTCATCCCGCTACTAAAAAACCGCTTTGTTTCAAAGTGCCGGCTCCGTTTTCCACAGAGAGCGCACTGGGCATCGCCAAAAGAGCCGTCCAGACGCGAAACGCTTTTCTTGCCTCTGATGCTCAAACCAATGCGTACCGGGTCTTTCACGGCAGCAGTGACGGATTCCCCGGCGTGTATATGGATAAACTGGCAGATCGTCTTCTGGTCAGCACAGCGGAACCTGTATCCAAATCTCAGCAGCTTTCACATATCCAACACCTCGCGAAGGCTGTTTCATCCGAGTCAAGAGCCACTTCTATCTGGCAGAAAACACTTTTAAAACAACCCGGAAAAAATCCATTACAAGAGAGTTCAGCACAGCTTATATATTCCAGTCAAAAGACTCAGGAACAAGCCGCCGATTTTGAGATACAGGAAAACGGGATCAAATATAAACTTTCTTTTTCAGAGGGATATTCTTTCGGTATTTTTCTGGATCAGCGCGAAAACAGAGCACGGATCCTGAACCGCTCTGTCAGCGCGGACTTTCCACTTTGCGGGGCAATATCCTCTATGGATGAACCGCCTGAGCTGTTGAATGCCTTTGCTTACACCTGCGCTTTTTCTGTTTGCGGGGCACAGGCCGGATTCCATACGACCAGCCTGGATCTTTCACGAAAATATCTGGAATGGGGCAAAGAGAACATGCGCCTGAACGGAATAGATCCCTCGGAACATGACTTTATTTATGGAGATGTTTTCACCTGGAGAAAGAGGTTAAAGAATAAAGGCCGCCTTTTTGACCTCGTTATACTGGATCCCCCTACATTCTCCCGTTCTAAAGAAAGCGGAACTTTTAAAGCAGATCGCGATCTGCCCCGTCTGAGCCGGGAATGGGCCGAATTAGTTAAGCCGAATGGATTCATGCTGATATCCACCAACTGCGCCACACTTCCACCCCGAATATTTGAAAAAACACTCCTTCAAACATTGAATCAAGGCGGCCGGCGAGTACTGCGTTCTTACTTCGCGACTCAACCTATTGATTTTCCGGCAAGTTCGGAAGAAAAAGCATACTTGAAAACACTCTGGGTGCAGCTCTCATAAATGAGATCATTCCTGTTTGCTAGTTGCTGATTCGGCGTTTCTCTGCTACTCTTTTCCACGTGATGGTCTTTTTACCTGAACCGGAAATTATTTTGACACACGAAAGCGACCTGGACGGTTTCGTCTCAGGACTTCTATTGAGAAAACTGGCCCGCCAGCTTCATGGCATTGATTGCGAACTCCAAGCCTGGAACAATGAAGCATGGAGCAAACGGCAGCTGTTAGAGCACACGGCATGGGTCTGCGATCTGACATTTGAAAAGCGGATGGATAAGCCTAGCTGGGTCGTCATTGATCATCATCAAACTACTGACCGTCCTACACATACACAACTGATCCACTCCACGGAAAAATCCGCCAGTCTGCTCTGTTATGAACTTTGCAAAGAAGCCGGCATCCAATCACCGGAACTGGATAAAATCGTGCATTATTCCAATATCGCGGATCTTTTCCTGGAAGATGATCCGGATTTTGAGATCGCTACCGATTACGCTAATCTGGTCAAAAGCTACACTTTCTGGAAACTTTATTATGTGATCGAAGGACAGCTGGAAAGACTGTTCGATCATCCCCTGCTCAAAGTAATGGAGGTCAAACGCCAAATAGAAAACCCCATCGGATTGGATTGGAGCCGCGAGAATATCACCCCTATCAATGATGAGATCGCAGTCGTTGAGATCGCTGTAGGAAACGGAAATCTCATTGTTCATCAACTGCTGAAAGAATTTGAAGGCAAATACGGAGTCCTGATGACTCTCTACCGCAAATCAAATGCCTCCGTAGTAGTGAGTATGCGCAGCCGGCAAGGTCAAGCGCTCAAAGTGGCTCACAAGTTAGGAGGCGGAGGTCACCCCAATGCCGCCGGTGCCACATTGCCTAAATCGGTACGAAGCATCAATGAAGCTATCACCTATCTGGAAGCTATTTTCAAAACCGAACCGGTCCATACCCAGATCAATCCTTTGGACGACCTTTTTAAAGGCTTGAAATTCTAGGGACAATAAAAATTCAAAAATAAAAAATATTTAAATATTTTTAAATTATTTTTCAGCCATCTTTGGTAAGTTTTTGAAAGAGAGAAACGTCTTTTTTTAGTTTTATATAATATATTCTTTTTCAATGAGTTATATAATTCTAAACAACATTATATAAAACCTTTCAAGTGGGCATATTTTCAACTAATTGGTAATTATCCACAATAATCTCTCATTCACAGACTTCTTGACACTTTCCCAAAAAAATGAGATACTTGCCCTCGATTTGGGTGCGAGCTCAACTATCAGTCAGTAGTTTCTCCACTCCAGTCTGATTGAATATGCCTGATGAAAAATTCACCGCCGCTGTGAAAAACATCATTGCACGGGATCAACGTTATCACCCGGACAGTTATGATTTCGTACAGTCTGCGCTGGTTTATACACAGGAAAAGATCAAACAGGCCGGAGGCAAACAAAGACATGTTTCAGGTCAGGAATTGCTGGAAGGTATTAAAGAGTACGCATTAAATGAATTTGCATCTATGGCCACTATGGTTTTCGCGGAATGGGGAATCACCCGCTGTGAAGATTTTGCCGAGATCGTCTTTAACATGGTGGATGAGGGAATGCTAAGTAAAACAAAACAAGACTCTAAAGAAGATTTTCATCAGGGTTTTGATTTTTATGAGGCGTTTATCAAACCTTTTCTACCGCCCAGCAAAAGGTGATAACACTCTAATGCGGACAGCCATGAAGAAGATGCTCTCAAATGTTGCCTGATAACAAACAATTAACCAAAAAAAAGACATGAGTAAAAACTTTACGAAAAGAGATCTGGTTCTGAAAATCAGCCATGAAACCGGTGATACACAGGAAACTGTGTTCAATATCGTGCAAAAAACCCTGGACTATCTGAACGAAGCCCTTGCCGAAGGTCACACTGTTGAAATTCGCAACTTCGGTGTTTTTGAAGTCCGTGTCTCCAAGCCTCGTATTGGACGCAATCCCAATAAGCCTCAGAATGACATTCCCATTCCGAGCCGTCCGGTCGTTCGTTTCAAACCCGGCAAGGAAATGAGAGAAATGGTTGAAAAGCTCGATCCTAAGAAGATCAAGAAATAACACGCCCTGATGGGAAATAGTGTCACCTATTAAATAATTAGGTGAAAACTGATTAGGGTGTCACGCTTTCCTTTTATCAGGAGTCGTGACACCCTAAGTTTTAATATAAAGAGGTCAAAGAGTTTCTAACAAAATGGATCGTTTACCGGGTTTTCGTGATTTTTATCCAGAACCGCTTCCCCACAAAGATGTTTGGAGCGCGGACGCGCGCTGTTATATTTTTGATACATGGAAAAAAGTAATGCGCCGATATGGTTTCCGGGAATATGACGGTCCCCCTTTGGAACCTCTGGAACTTTATACTCTGAAGAGCGGCGAAGAGATCGTAGGTCAGCTTTATAATTTCACGGATAAGGGTGAGCGCAATGTCTCCATGCGCCCGGAAATGACCCCCACTCTGGCTCGTATGGTAGCAGCGCACGAACGCAATTACCGCAAGCCTATCAAGTGGTTCTCTATTCCTCAGTTATTCCGCTATGAACGCCAGCAGAAAGGCCGTCTGCGTGAACATTTCCAACTGAACGCGGATATTTTTGGGGAAGCGTCCTCCAGCGCGGACGCGGAAATCATCTGCCTTTTGATCGATATCCTGAGAGCTTTTGGTCTTACGGCTGAAGATTTTGTGATCCGCCTCAGCAGCCGCAGAGCTTGGAGTGAATTTTTTAGTAAACGCTGCCCGGATCCTGCCAAGGCTTATGAATTCTATCAGATCGTTGATAAACTTGAAAGAGAAAATCCGGATGTATCCAAACAAAAACTGGCCGCTCTGGGGTTCTCTTACGAAGAAGTAACGGCTTTTATCGCTTCCGGAGAACCAACGGAAGAACTTAAGGCGATCTTAGACAATTTATCAGCCCGTGGTTTTGCTGATTTCGTAAAAGTAGATTACGGTGTGATCCGCGGTCTGGCCTATTATACCGGTCCGGTTTTTGAAGCCTTTGACAGAAAAGGACATTTCCGCGCCATTGCCGGAGGCGGCCGCTATGACAATCTGACAAATCTTATTTCCGGCGGAAAATTTGATCCCGCCAGCAATACGGTCAAGGGCGGAAAAGTAGATATCCCCTCTTTAGGCTTCGGCATGGGTGATGTCGTTCTGACGGAATTACTCAAAGAACGGGGGCTTTTGCCTGCCTTTTCACCCTCCGCAGACGTTTGTGTCCTGATTGAAGATGAAACTCTTCGTTCCCAATCTCTTTCAGCTGTTCAGGCATTGAGAAACGCGGATTTTTCAACAGAGTATTCGCTTGTTCCGCTCAAAGCGGAAAAACAATTTAAACGCGCTATAGAATTAAAAGCCCGTTGGACATTCCGCATGGAAAAACAAGAAAATGGTACTCCTGTTTGTATCGTGAAAAATATGGCTACACGCGAAGAACATCGCTTCGCGTCAACTGAGGAAGCTGTACAATATTTTAAATCTAACCCTGTAAATCAATAATCATGAAAAAACATTTATTTTGTTACACATTTAGCAGTCTCGTAGCCGCGGCACTGTTTGTCGGCTGCGGAAATAATAACACGGCTAAAGAAGAAAACACTGCCGCTGAAACCAATCCACCTCCCGCGGCAAATAACGTGGACTACCTGGGAGCGATGGGCCAGGCTCAGAAGCAAGCTACCAAAGTAATAGATATTTCAACTATTCAGGAAGCGATCAATCTCTTTCACGCGGAAGAAGACAGATATCCTGAAAGTTTGGAAGAGCTTGTCACTTCCGGCACCTATCTGCCTTCACTGCCTGAACTCCCCAAAGGACTTACCTATTCCTATAGTCCCAAGACCGGAAAGGTAAAGGCTGTTCCCGTCCCGCAGGCACCACCGGCACCTCCTGTGCCTCCTGCCGCGCAATGATCCAAATGATATGAAGGAAGACGATCTTTCTAAAAAGCCAACTCTGCACTGCTATAATTGCGGACGTCCGTTGGATTTGAAAGGTCTGCCCGGACGAAGTGAGCGCTGCTTAGGATGCGGCGCTGACTTGCGCGTCTGCCGAAATTGTGTTGCCTGGGCTCCGGATCTTGCTTATCAATGCTGCGACCGCCGGGCTGAGGAAGTCGCGGATAAAACCAAAGGAAATTTTTGCGAATACTTTGATTTCGCAAAAAGAGTTTATGTTCCTATCGCCAAAGATACTCGACGGGAAGATAAAGCCAGAGAGGATCTTAAAAAATTCCTGGGGCTATAATAAATGAAATCCCATTTTTTCTCATTCATCATTATTTGTTCACTTATTATCTCTGCCAGTGCCGGAGAATGGTATCCGG
>JAEENR010000116.1 GCA_016283885.1 Verrucomicrobiota bacterium | reverse complement strand
TCACAGACGCGGGCTATATAGACTCCTACCGTGAAGTGTATCCTAACCCGGTCACTCATCCGGGATTCACCTTCCCTTCCAATAATCCCGCCGTGGAGGTGAAGGCACTGGCTTGGGCGCCTAAAGCCGATGAACGCGACCGCATTGATTTCATCTACTATTCACCCGGCAAATATATCAAGAAGGTGCAGGACTCTTACCTGGTCGCTCCCTACAGCGATATTCTCCGCGGCGAAAGAACAGCGTACACCGGCCAGGATCAGTTCATTGAACCGGTCAACGGCTGGCCCACCGATCACCGTGCGGTGCTGACTGTTTTTGAGAAGAAGAAACACCGTAAGTAAAAACAAAAAGCCACTAGTAAAAGGGAGAATAAGAGTATGAAAAAACTAATCATTATCGCGTTAGCAGTTGCCTCTGCCGCAACGATGTATGCTCAGGGAACCGTCAACATGGTTTCTAAGAATGTTGTTTCTTTTGGTCCCCACATGGGGCCTCTCGCAAACACAAAAGTTGGCAGTGATTTCAATGGAGCACTCATGTACGAGGGGCAGATCATGGCGGCTCAACCTTTTGCTATGAACTCCAAAGGAGAACCTACCGGTAAACTGAAAGGTGACGTTGTCACTACACTATTGCCTCCCGGTACAACGGTATCGGGTTTGACAATTTGGGTTTATAATCCTATGAATCCTTTGGTTGTGGGAGAATCCAAACCATTTTCCTATACGACCGGTGATCCTGCTACTATGGCAGCACCTGATCCTTGGCTGAATTATGAATCTTTTATGGTGGAAACCATCATTCCCGAACCAACAACGATCGCATTGGGTATCCTCGGTCTGGGCAGTCTGTTCATTTTCCGCCGTCGTAACTAATCCAACGACTTAATCTATCAATCATGGACGACCTGGGCGATGAGCCAAAGCAGGTCGGAAAGTCTGTTGAGGTAAACAGTGAGGAGGGACATATTCTTTCTCGCGGTTTCGTTTTTGCTCAGGGCTTCCTGATCCGCCTCCAGCACTGCCCAGAGCGATCTTTCGGCACGGCGGCAAACGGTGCGCGCCAGATGAAGAGCCGCTGTCACACGATCCTCGCCCGGTACAGACCAGTTCCAGGAACCGGGTTTTTGAAGCTGTTCCAACTGGCTGATATACTCTTCCAAACGAGTGATATGTTCGGACGTGATCAATTTGTGAGGCCGGGACAGATGCCGTTCCCATTCCCCCGGCAGGATCATGATCTCGCCCATCAGGAGGATCAGATCTTTCTGGGATTCTAAAAGGATATTCTTTTCTTTGCAGGCATCGGACATGAGTGAACGAGCCACGCCCATCGCCGCACTGAGTTCGTCCACTGTTCCGCAGGACTGGACGCGTAAATCGGTTTTGGGGACCCGTGTTCCGTAAAACAGCGAGGTCATCCCTTCATCTCCTGTTTTTGTTGTAATGCTCATATCTCGTTTTCTTTTAATTTCTTGCCCTGAGCCGCCTTGAGTTTCAGGTTCTCGATGGCCTGCCGCAGGACTGTTTCAATGGTGCGGAGACGATCCGGCCGGATGATTTTATTGCCGATGCAGTCTGTAATCAAGAACCGGTCAATGGCCACGCCTTTTTCAGTAAAGCTGTGGGAAGCCACGATATCAGTCCCCAGCCGCGAAAGGGCTCGTGTCAGCGTGTAGAGCAGACCGATAAAGTCTTCTGTCTGGATCTGGACGACTGTGTACTTGCGCGCGGACTCCTGGTCGAAAGAGACTTCGGTCGGGAAGCTGAAGTGTTCCTGCGGGATCGGTTCAAAGGATGGTCTATTCTTATAGCGTTTCTCCACAAGCTCTTCCAGATTGACCGCGTCCATCAGGGCACGATCCAGTATCACCGCGAATTCCTTGCGGCAGCGCTCCGTAGGCAGGTCAGACTCCTCCGCGTTCAGCACATGGAACGTATTCAGCGAGATGCCGTCCTGACGCATGAAGATTTGAGCGTTGAAAATGGTCAGACCGCTGGCAGTCAAAGCTCCGCAGATCTTGTTGAAAAGCCCCCTTTGGTGATAGGCGCAGATCGTCACACGGGAACAGCCCTGATGCAGAAGACGTTCCCAGTTGATCTTGGCCGTCGGGATGGAGGACGGATCGGCGGCGGGTCCCCGCTTCAGTCCGCGAATCATTTCCAGATGGCGCGCGATCTGCTGAGCCGGAAAGACCCGGTGATAGCGGTGCGTCATCAGGTTCAGATGCTCATCCACTTCGTCCCAGCTGAATCCGCCGCCGCACTTCTGCAAGATGTCGCGGATAAGCTTGCGCCTCTGCCGGACGGTCTCGATGACTTCCGCCTCGCCGCGCGGATCGGAGAAACAGCGCATGACGCTATTGTAGATAGACCAGAGGAACAGTTCCTTGTAACCTGTCCAGAGTTCCCGGCTGGTACCCAGCGTATCCGCGAAAGAGAGCAGAAGCAGCAGTTTCAGGCGTTCGGGCGTCTCGATGCGGTCGGCCACCTCTTGTATCACAGACGGGTCATAAATATCTTTGTGCGAGGCGATCTCGAACAGGTAAAGATGGTTCTCGACCAGAAAGAGGAGCAGATCCGTATCAGTCTCGGAAAGTCCGATCCGCTCGGCCACCTGGCGCGCCAGTTCTCTGGATACGATCTCATGCGGCTTTCTGCTGTGCTGACCTTTCCCCACATCATGCAGCAGCAGAGCCAGATAGAGAATGTGAGGGTTCTCGATCTTCTGGAAGATGTCCTCAAACTGCGAGTAGGGCATGCCCGTTGCCTGCCAGACACGATCCAGCTCTTCGATGCACATCAGTGTATGTTCGTCCACGGTATAGCGGTGGAAGAACTCATGCTGGACCAGACAGGTCAGCTTGTCGAATTCCGGCAGATAATCCCCCAGCAGTCCGGTCTCGTGCATCAGCCGCAGAACGGGAGCCACAGAGCCGCGCTGGTGCAAAATATCCAAAAAAGTATCACGCACCAAAGCGTTTCTGCGGAAAGCATCGTTGCTCAGTGATTCCAGCCCGCGCAAATGATGGATCAGATCCGGATGCAGAGCCAGTCCGCGCTGCTGCGCGACCAGGAACAGGCGCATCAGACGGCCGGGATCCCGCTTGAAGACAGACGTTTTGGGCGCGCGGATACATCCGTTGACGACTTTGAAGCCGTCGATGCTGTAGCTTTTGCGGCGGATAAGCGAAGTCAGTGAGGGAAGGATCCCCTTCTCCGGTGTCAGAGCAAATCTCTGCTCCAGTGTCCGTGAGATCAGGTAGATATTGCGCATGTGCGTATAGAGCGCCTGCATGAATTTCTCGATGCGGAGCCGCGGGGATTTGTCCGTATAGCCCAGATGGGTCGCCACGGTCGGCTGGGAGGATTTGAACAGGATATCGGTCGCGCGGTTGTTCAGGTAGTGCAGTTCATTGCGCACACGCAGAAGGAAATCGTGAGCCTTGCGCAGCTGGGAAAGTTCGCGCCCGGTCAGATAACTGCTTTTGTGCAGGTCCTCCAGGTTCCAGGTGTGCAGTTTGAACCACGAGAGCCAGATCAGGTTATGAAAATCACGCAGACCGCCGCAGCCGTTCTTCAGGTTCGGCTCCAGCATCGTGGGAGAGGCTCCGTATTTTTCGTGCCGGAGCAGCTGATCCCGCTGGCGGTCTTTGACATACTCCTTCTCATGGTGTTTGATGCACTCCTGAAAGACGCGTTTTTGCAGTTCCAGATAAAGCTGACGATTGCCCGCGATGCGGCGCGTCTCGATCAGGGAGGTCTTGGCCAGCATGTCACGGTTGGCCAGCTCCACACATTCATCCAGTGTGCGGACGGAGTGTCCCACGCTCAGATGCAGGTCATAAAGCGTATAGAGAAGCTGCTGATTGGCCAGTTCCATGAAAGGATGGGTCCCCTGCAGCTGACTACTCAATTCGCCGTCATGCAGAAGCATCAGATCGATATCCGAGCAGGGATTGAGCTCACGGCGGCCGTAACTGCCCAGCGCGATCAGAGCCACCACCGGTATCTTCTTCTTGCCGTATGTCTTCTGATAAAGGCGACGGATGCTTTGGCAGATCTGTACCAGCATCCCGTCCAGCACACGTGTCTGGGCGCGACAGACTTCCAGCCCGGATCTTCCTTCATTATGAAGCGCCTGGAGCCGCTGCCGCCAGTATTTCATATAGCGCCGGTAGCGGGCTATCTCGTCATGCGGACAGCACCCGTCGGGAAGCGTTAAACGCTCTCTGGCAGTCTCGTCTATGGTTTCCAATAAGGTCTTCACTTACGCTGGGAACATTTTCGACGCTTTTCCTTGATTATTCAATCCTAAAATGCTAGGCTTCACCCGTTATTGCGCTGATTTGATATGAATGCATATTTAACAGGAATTATCGCGGGCTTGGCCCTGGGGATCACAGCTATGGCTGAGAATACAAACACTTTTCAAGGTTCCGTTGAGCTTCCGGATGTGCTGAGAGCTAAAGACGGAAAGGTCATCCAGTCCCTCAGTGACTGGGAAAACATCCGTAAACCGGAGCTGATGAAGACATTCACCGAGCAGATGTACGGTGTCATGCCCGGCAAGCCGGAATCCATCGAATACACTGTCTTTGAAAGCAGTACGAACGCGATGAACGGTCTGGCCACACGCAAGCAGATCGCCATCAAAATGAAGAACGCCGGCAAGGAAACTTCGGTGGATCTGCTGCTGTACGTTCCCAACGGACAAAAAGCTCCCGCACCGCTTATCATGTGTCTGAACTTCAAGGGCAATCATGCCACCACAGACGATCCGGCGGTGAAAGTCTGCGAAAAGCCGATCCACTCCGACCGCAAAGAACCCTACGCCCGCAATGAAGCCGCCGAACGCTGGCCGTATGAGATGATCCTCAAGCGCGGCTATGCCATCGCCACGATGTGCCACGGGGATATCGTCACCGACAGCAAAGGCCCCATGAACAACTATGTTTTCTCGCTCTTCCCGGAACTGCAGGACCGTCCTGATAATTTCACGGCCATCGGTGCCTGGGCCTGGACGATCTCCCGAGCTCTGGATTATCTGGTCACCCTGCCGGAAATCAATCCCAAACAGCTTACTGTTGTGGGGCATTCCCGTCTGGGCAAGACCGCTCTCTGGTGCGGCGCCAATGATCCCCGGTTCACGGTGGTCATCAGCAATGACTCCGGCGAAGGCGGCGCGGCTCTGAGCCGCAGGATGCAGGGCGAAACAATCGCCGATCTCTGCCGCAACTTCCCCTATTGGTTCTGCAAGAATTATCAGCAGTACGTGGGCCACGACAAGGAAATGCCGTTCGACCAGCACGAGCTTATTTCGCTGATCGCGCCGCGTCACGTCTATGTAGCCAGCGCCAGCGAGGATGCCTGGGCCGATCCCGAAGGCGAGTTCACCAGTTTGAAACTGGCCAACCCGGTCTTTAAGATCTACGGTGTCCAGAACGCTCTGCCCGCAGACACAATGCCGGAGATCGAGAAACCGGTCCACGGCTACAACGGTTACCATCTGCGCGCCGGCAAGCATAACATTATCGCTTACGACTGGGGCAATTACCTTCAGTTCATGGATGAACACTTTGGAAGAACTCAAAAATAGAGCCATATCATGAAGCATCATATTTTGAAAAAAAGTTTGATCGCTCTGACCGTTTTCGCCCTCACGGGGCTAATGATCCAGGCCGATGTCGTTGATATGCGCACCTTAAGGGAAAAAGCCAGAAGCATCAAGCAATGGCCATACAACGAATACACTGATGTGGGCTATGAGAAACCCACTCCCTGGGAATGCGCCCAGGGGCTTTGCTGCGACGGCGAATACTTTTACTTTGCCGCGCACCATGACCGGACGGGCGAGCTTTCCGATATCCACAAGATCCGCATGAGCGATAATGTGGAGGTGGCCTGCTTCGAGAAACAGGCACCGCGCCACAGTCCCGGCATCGACTGGAACGAGTACAACGATACGATCATCGCCTGCTGCTACGGCAAGAAGCTGACCCCGTGCGTCTGGGAGCTGGACAAGAACACCGGTAAAGCCATCGGCAAATGGGACTGCCCGGAAGTCGGTCACAAAGCCGGCGGCCTGATCGCCTGGGAAAAGAAGAACGACATCATCCTGCTGACCTCCATTGATGACAGTCCGCACATCGCCTTTACACGCATGACACTGCTGCCGGACGGCAAGTTCAAAGAAAACGGCACCTGGTATTATGAAGGCCCGAATCTGGGCGTGCCTCAGGGCATGGACTTCAAGAACGGACGCGTCTGGTTCCTGGCCGATGCGGGCAAGACCGTTCTGGAAAATCCGCACATCATCTATGTGCTGAAGCTGAACAGAAACAAGACCGTTTCGGTGGAAAAACAGTATCGGGTGGACTTCCACACAGAAACCGAAGGTCTGACCTTTGACAAGAAAGGTCATCTGTACTTCGGATCGGCGGAAGAAAAGATCTACCGCATCGACGCCAAGTACAAGAAAATGAAGCCCTGGAAAGAATAATTTCTAACAAATGAAAACTGCATTTTATTTCAGCACTCTGACCGTCTGCGCGCTGTTCTGCGCCGCGGCTCAGGCCGAGGACTCTGTCACTTACAATTCCTGGCGCGATGTCGGCTATGTGAAGGCGACTAACTGGGAATGCGCCCAGGGACTTTGCACCGACGGCATCTATTACTACTACGCCGGACACAACGACCGCACCAAGGAGAACGCCGATATCCATAAGATCCGCGTTTTCGACAACAAGGAAGTGGCCGTTTTCACCAAAAAAGGTCCCATGCACAGCGCTGAGCTGCTCTGGTATATCCCACATGATTCCATTCTGGGATGCTCCGGCGGCAACGGACGCAAACCCTTTGTCTGGGAACTGGACAAGAACACCGGTGACGCTCTGAACAAATGGGATTTTGAAGGCATGGGCGAAAACGGCGGCGCGCTGATCGCCTGGGTCGCAAATGACGACATCATCGTGTTCACCTCCAGCCAGGATGGTGCCCGCATCGCCTTCACCAAAGTGACCCTTCAGCCGGAAGGCAAATTCATTGACCACGGCACCTGGAGCTATTCCAAGACCGATCTGGGTGTACCTCAGGGCATGGACTACCGCGACGGCTTCATCTACTATCTCGCCGACTCCGGCAAGACGGTCAACGATAATCCTCACGCTATCTACAAGATCAAGCTCAATGACGACACGGACAAGACCATTGACATCCAGGCCGAATACCGTGTAGATCTCCATGTTGAGACCGAAGGATTGACCATCGACTGCAAAGGCAATGTCTATTTCGGCACCGCCCAGGAAAAGATCTACAAACTGGACGCGAAATACAACGAGCTGGTGGATTACCGCAGCAAATAATTCCTAAACGTCTTTTGAAAAAAATCCCCGGCGGAATGGACCGTCGGGGATCTTTGTTTTCAGTTCAAAAAATGTCTATTGAGCAGGTGAAATTACTACACGGAAGCCTATGAGGTCACATCGAAAGTCGGGAGTGCAGGAACCCCGGTTCGCGGAACGGCAGAATTTGGCACTGCTGCTCCAGCTGCCTCCGCGATTCACGCGAGTAGAACCTGAGTCAGATCCCGTTGAATCTGTCACTGATGATGTCGAATAATCCTCATACCAGTCCAAACACCATTCCCACACATTTCCATGCATATCATACAATCCCCAGTTATTTGGCTGTTTTTGTCCTACCAGATGAGTTTTGCCGTCGCTGTTTTTATCATACCAGCCCACTTTATCTAAATTGCTGCATACACCTGCTTCACTTTTTAGTTTCATACCACTGTTCAAAGCGGTAGTCGTCTCCGCCCGGCAAGCATATTCCCATTGAGCCTCTGTTGGTAAAGTATAAGCATACCCCAGCGGCAATCTTCCAGCTGTGCGTTCCTGCTCTGTCAGCTTCCGACAGAATTCCATCGCTTCATTCCAACTTACATATTCTACCGGCAGATCGGCTCCTTGGAACTTGGAAGGATTTGTATTCATCACAGATTTATACTGCGCCTGAGTGACTTCGTATATGCCTATCCAGTAGCCTTTAGTCAGTGTCACTTCATGTTGGATTTCAGTTTTTTCTCTGCCTCGTTCTCTCCTGGATGACCCCATTTTGAAAGTTCCCGGTTTGATCCAGACCATCTCCAGCATCACCTCTTTGTCGAACTGAACGACAATAGGTTCTCCTTCTTTCGGCATCAGCTCTGCTATCGCCAATTCTTTTAATTGGCCCGCCTCGCTATGTTCAGCCTCCAATGCCAGGATCGATTCGGCTTTGCTTTTCAGAGTTGTCCAGTCTTTTTCATATTTTGCGATCCGCGCTTCCTCCAAATATTTCTCGATCTTCTCCAGCATAACTTGTTTATCCATCTCGATTTGAGCTTCATCTCGCAAAGATATGGCTTCACTGTGATCTTTTTTCAAAGCCAGAATAGCTTCTGCATCACTCTTCAGAGTTGCCCAGTCTTTTTTCTCCTTTGCGTTCTGTGCATCTGCCAGATATTTTCCAATCATCTCTTGTAAAGATAATTCTATCAATTCTCGTGCCTCCGGCTGATTAGGAATTATCTCTAAAACTTGTTCAGCTTTCTCCTTCACCAATGTCCAATCTTCATTGTCTTTTGCCGCATTTGCTTCTCCAAGGAGATTCTTCGCCTTACCCATTTCCTCTTTTACCAGTGCCAGCAGCTTCTGCGCTTCCACTTGTTCCGGAGTAATGGCTATAGCTAAAATGCTGTTGGCATACTTTTCCAGTTGATCCCAGTTCTTATCTTTCTTTGCCTGTCTGGCTTTTCTGAGTAATTTTACCATTTGGGACTTATCGAAAAGTCGTTTAGCCTCTACATTATTCTTTTCTATTCGCAATATCTTTTCGGTTGCTGTCTGGACTTGTCCCCAGTCTTCTCTCCATTCCGCGTTATGCGCTGATTCCAAAAGTTTACTAACGACCGGCATATTTAATTTGTCCTCAAAACCTCCTGTTTGGAAGGTCAATGCGTCATCTTCTGCTTTTACAGTAAACGGGATCTCATTGGTGCTGGTGAAACTCAGCTTCATTTTCCCTTCCAGTGCACCCCCGGCCAGCTTGCCGGTAAAGGGCATACTCTGTCCTTTATATTCCACCGTCCCGGCATATTCACCGCTCTTACGGTAACTGAAAATCACTTTGGTTCCTTTCTCACCCTCATGAGTCTCATCCAACTCCAGAAAAGTCTGTTCTATCAGTATATCTTTGAATTCATCAATCTGAATCAGATAGACATTTCCCTGTTTCTTAAGGTTGAAAGTAATATGCCGTTCTACCGGCCCCACCGTTCCAATCAGTCCTCCCTGACCTTTCTGGGCTTCCACCGAATAAGTCGCCCCATGAAATTTCAACGTACCTACAAAACTCTCCCCTTCCGGTTTCAGACACAGATCCACCGTTTTGCCCAGATAACGTCCGTTGAAATTGTCTTCCACATCCAGATCGAATGGATTCACCAGCAACGCATCCAACGTCTTTTCCACTTTCTTGACCTTGACCTCTTCCTCAAACGGATTGAATTCACCTGCTAGTACAGCACCACCCCAGCAGAGAACCGCCGCTAAAAATATACCTATTAGACCTATATATCTTTTGTTTCTCATAATGATATCGGTTCTTCGCTAATTACACAGCTGAATAAAGCAAAGTGTTTAAATTCTTCGTATTTACTTCTCTGAAGTATTCCATATATTGATTTGAAAAACTCAAAATCAGGTAAGATACACTCTTTCTATATCGCTCATCATTTAATTGACTCTCAATCCCTAAGGATTGAAAAATTGTACAAAACTCATTGAGTGACTCACCCAATCATTCAATGTATAAGAGGCAATATTAAAAAATTTTTTTGCGTTTACTTTAAAATTTAACAATCTTGTCCAAAATAAATCGGAGTTCGGGTTTTATTTAGCGGCTGGACAAAAGACGGTTGAATGTGTACACTTTCTGTGAGTACGGTTTCAGGGAGCTTTTCCTTGTGCCGGGGCCTGATACTTACTGGATGAGTCATCATAAAAATGAATCAAAATCTTCAGCAAAACCTTCTAAAGGAAAGGTTTTTTTGAATCGTTTGATCAGTACGATCATCCTCTGGGGGATCATACTGGCACCGGGCTTTCTTCAGGGACACATCGCCGGAGATTATATCTTCCTCTTTTTACTGATGTCGCTTTCTTTTTTAGGACTGAAAGAATTTCACCATCTGGCTCAGTCAAAAGGGATTTTCTGCTTCCAGCGTCTGGGACAGTCGGGCGGACTCATCCTGCTGGGCAGCACATTTTTCTACCTGACCGGATACTGGGAGCGCGCGGCGGGCAATTCCCGCGCCAATGATTTTGAAACCGCTATCGTTGTTCTGTTCGTCTTGTGCCTCTGTACGCGTCAGCTCTTCTCTAAGCATCATCCGGCGGCGCTGGTCAGTATCTCCACAACGCTTTTCGGGTTCATTTATGTTCCCTGGCTGCTTAACTTTATACAGAAAATTTATTTTTTCACCGGGATCGCCGGCATCCATTATGTGTTTTTCTTTGTACTGGTGACCAAATTCAGCGACATGGGCGGCTATGTGGTCGGCTCCCTGATAGGCCGGCACAAGGTCATCCCGCGTGTCAGTCCCGGCAAGACCTGGGAAGGGCTGGCCGGCGCGCTTTTGTTCTCCACCGGAGGCAGTGTTTTATTCTTTATCCTGGATAAAGCAAACCTCACCGGGATGGATCTGCGCCACGCCATCGCTCTGGGTATTATTTTGAGTCTGGCGGCAGTGATCGGGGATCTGATCGAATCGCTCTTCAAACGGGAAGCCGGCATCAAAGACTCCGGCAAATTCTTCCCCGGCATCGGCGGGATCCTGGATCTGCTGGACAGTATTTTATTTAACGCGCCCATCATGTATCTTTATCTGAGGCACGTCATTATGTAGGCCGTCAGCCTGGCTGCGGCAAAGAATTTTTGGAAATGAAAAAGGTAGTATTACTTGGCTGCACCGGTTCCATCGGAACCAGCAGTGTAAAAGTCGTCAACGATCTGTCAGACCGTCTCCAAGTCGTGGGACTGGGTGCCGGCAATAATGTCAAACTGCTGATGGAACAGACTCGCAGTCTCCATCCCAAAGCCGTCAGCATCCAATCCGAAGAACATGCGGAGCTTCTAAGAAAAGAACTGGGATCTTCTACGGAAGTCTATTGCGGAGAAGAAGGTCTGATCAAGCTGGCTACCCTGCCTGAAGCCGATATCGTCCTTATTTCCATTATTGGCACGACCGGCCTCAAACCGGCTCTGGCCGCCATCCGCGCGGGTAAAGATATCGCCCTGGCCAGCAAGGAAGTCTTGGTCGTGGCCGGCGAGATCGTCATGAGCGAAGCCAAAAAATACGGGGTCAACGTCCTGACCGTGGACAGCGAGCACTCTGCCATCTTCCAATGTCTGGAAGGCCGCAAGCCCGAAAGCGTCCGCCGTCTGATCCTGACCGCTTCGGGAGGCCCCTTCCGCAAGACCCCCAAATCCGAGTTCGCGAACATCACGCTGGAAAAAGCGCTCAAGCACCCCAGCTGGTCCATGGGGCGCAAGATCACCCTGGACTCTGCTACCCTTTTCAACAAAGGTCTGGAAATGATCGAGGCACGCTGGCTCTTCAATATGGGCATCGAAAAAGTCTCCGTGCTGGTGCATCCCCAGAGCATCGTTCACTCGATGGT
>JAEENR010000115.1 GCA_016283885.1 Verrucomicrobiota bacterium | reverse complement strand
TGAAAATGGTCGCCCTGGCACGAACGGATCCGCTCTTTGCCTTTACCATCACCCTGACAGCAGTGCTGGGGTATAATGCCTGGACACGGGGAAAAGGCTGGATCTGGTTTTGGCTGGCGGCGGCACTGAGCGCCCTGACGAAAGGCCCCCTGGGACTACTACTGGCAAGCGGAGGTTTCCTGAGCTACTTCTGGAACAAAAAAACACAGCTGGAACAGCCACGGATCAAAATCTCCTGGCGCTGGCTGCTGGGCATCATACTGTTCCTCATTCCCACGCTGGGATGGTTCCTACTGGCCTATCATGTAGAAGGAGAGGCGCTGATCAACAAAATGATCAAATCCGAGCTGGTGGGACATGCCGTCTCCTCGCATTACGGGATACCGGGACAAGGTTTTGTATTGGCGCCGCTTTACCTGATCAGCCGTTTTCTGCCCTGGAGTCTGCTGGGTTTGGCCGAATGCGTCCTGATTTTCCGCAAACCCGCGGAGGATCCCAAAGTGCGCCGGCTGGAACGATTCCTCATTGCCTGGATCATCGCGGGAGTGATCATTCTGGGAATGGGGACCCATCAGCGGGGCGATCTGATCCTGCCGCTGGTGCCGCCATTGGCACTGCTGGCCGGACGCTTTATCGTGCGCTGGATCCCCGCCAAACTGAAAGAAAATCCCGTTCACTTTCTGCGGGTCGTGGGCTTTACCGGCGCGCTGGGACTGATGCTGATCATGGCCTACAACCAGTTCATTTTTGCCAAACAAAAAGTCACTGCCCACACAAAAGCCGTGGAAAAGATAGCCAGCAACATTATAGAAGCCAAATACGATTTGAACCAGCTGCACCATTACAAAACACCCTTTGCCTTGCAGTTCTTCTTGAACACAATGACGTTGGAGACCCGGCCGGAAGAGGTCGCGCCGCTGATGCGGTCGGACACCCCGTGTCTGCTGACCGTCAGGAATCTGGAAGAATTCGAGAAACTGCTGGGAGAAGACCCGCCGTCCTACCGGATCGCGTATCGCTGGTACCTGGACGATGAACCCATTATGTACCTGATCGCCAATGATGC
Source organism: Verrucomicrobiota bacterium (assembly GCA_016283885.1). Lineage (GTDB taxonomy): Bacteria > Verrucomicrobiota > Verrucomicrobiia > Limisphaerales > UBA1412 > UBA1412. The sequence continues at coordinate 9,393 of JAEENR010000115.1, read as the reverse complement.
TTCGACGAGGAACGCCTCCTCGCTGACCTCGTACACACGGCGGTTCAAATCCTCCACGATCCATACTGAATAAATGGATTTTACAATTTAAGATTGAATAACACGGTCGTTTTCATCACAATAACCGCCGTTGTATAACGACGTGATGATACAACACCCCTAACGCCGGGACGTGGCTCAGCTTGGTAGAGCGCTTGCTTTGGGAGCAAGATGTCGCAGGTTCAAATCCTGTCGTCCCGACCATTTTTTTACACTTTTCCAATTCGGTAAACCTTTGATTTTTTAATATATCTATTTAAAAAATAAGTAGTTATATTGTATTTTACTTCTTTCCTTATCATAGTGTCCTTTTTTATTTTGGACAGAATTGATAAATGGGGGATAGGATCAGATTTTTTAAAAAATTTTAAGGCGGGCGCAAAAAAAAATTTCAATATCGACTCTCATAAAGTGGAAATGGGGTATGATGCCCCATGGATATTGATCATTGTTTGTGTGTTTTTTTAAAGTAAGAATATCCATTTGATTCTGTCAATATGGGGGAGAATACCATCCTCTTTATTTAATTTCATCTCAGACGTATATGTACGTCAATGAGGTAATTCCGCCCGAGGGCAGCTTAAATGGCTGCCCTTTTTTAGCTCTGAAGTAATGCCGGATGGACGGAGCGTGAGGCTGGTTTAATCCGGTGTCGGAAAGGATCATTGACATTGATCATCAAGTGCATATACTAAGCGATGTTTTTGGTGTATCTGTGGATTCGAGTAATAAGAAGATATTGATTGACGAAGATTTCAAAGAAGAATTGAAAGAATTCGATCGTCAGAAATGGAAGGATTTCTGTGTTTCGCGGTATTCTTTTCGTGAGGAATTGCAGATAGTGGAATATTTTGCTTCTGAACGGAATGTGATGGTTTCAGAAGAATCTTTTAAAAATTTTCTGTATGCTTGCTGCACGGAATATAAAACGGCGGACAATGATGGGAAAGAAGTCATCAACAATCTTATAGGCAGGATTTTTTGGGGAAGATACAATGCTTTGATGTATTGCAAATTGAGTGATGAACAAAAGCTCGATGTGCATGCAAAAGAGTCACTGGTTGGGTACGCGATAGTCAGTGTAATCAACAGGTTCTTAAACAGAAAGTTCCAGGTCGAGAATGTGCGCAATTACCTGATGGAAGTGTTCAGACACTTGAAATACAGGGAATTAATAGATGTCAGCAAGATCGTTGAACTGATCAGGTTTGGGGAACGAGCGGAACTGTGCGATCTGAAGCGTGAGGAAGAGAAAATTTCTTTGGATACTGATAATGGATTCGGGGCAGAGCAAGCGAGGGATGGCATCAGTGACTTGGTGTCGTCCGGCGAAGAACCGCAGGATCCGCAATGTTCTCAGGACGTAGTTTTAGATTCTAAGTTGTATGAGAAGCTGTTAATGGAGCTGACGGAAGGGGCGATCTCCCGTGTGTTGGGGACATTGTCTGAATCAGACCGCAAGATCGAAAAAGAAGTAATAGAACTTTGGCGCGACGGCTACAGCGCTGAAGAAATAGCGGAACAGCTTGGGATCGATCAGAAGAATGCTTATCCGCCTTATCAAAGGCTTGAGCGGGCAATGATAGCGATCATCAATGAAGATCCTGAGCATTATGAACCGCTTCGGGAATTGTGGGGTGCCAACATCCGACTGAAGAATGTGCAATCATACAAAGCTCAGGATGTGTTTGTGCCTCAGGAAGAACCGATATGGAATACCAATGTGGAAAATTTAAAAAACAAGCAGGATGAACATAAAAAAAGAAAGAGAAGGGTATGATGAATATGAAAAAACACAATGATAGAACAGGTGGTAATGCCATGAATGAAAGAGAACGTTTAGCACGGTTACCGCAAGAGGCTCTGGATGTGTTTGCCTTGTTGCGACATAAAAAAGGCATCATCACCCAAAATGAGAAAGACGCTTTGAAACGTTTGTTTGACAAGGCTGATGTCCAGCGAGCAGAGAATGTTGAGACAGAATCTGTTACCCTGTTGAGACATAAGAAAGGTGTCATCACACAGGATGAGAAAGATGCTTTGCGGCGTTTGTTTGACAAAGCTGATGCCCAGCGGGCAGAGAAGGAAAAAACAGGATCTATTGCCGTGCGCTTTAATGCCTGGAGAAGAGAGGCTCTGAAAAAATTGGCAGCGGAACGGCAAGAAGCGATGCGGAAAATATCATTTGCCGCGGCCAGCAAAGATGAAATAGATGAAAAAGCCAGCAGAGGCAACATCAGTGATTCTTTCCACCTGGAGAATAAAGAGGAAGGTATAAAGCTGGATATAGACTTGGTGGATGAAAAGACACTGGAAGTCATCATACAGTCGGAAAAGGAAATCCCTCTTAAAACTCTGGAGGTATTGAGTGATGATGGGAAACGTACTGAATTGGGTGAAATAGAAGAGAACAGTTATGCGAAGATAGACCTGGCTGAGTTATATGGGAAGCTGGTAATTGCGACGGAAGAAGATAAGCTGATAGTATTAAAGTAAGCGAAGCATGCTGGATAAGAAGCTGGAACAGATCTGCCGGGCAGAAGGTTGGTGGCCCAAGATAAAAGATCCAAAGATCAAGTGGAAGCGTCTTGCTAATCTGCTGGGTTACTGGACGCTGGGTGGGCTTGTTAAGCCTGTGGTCTGGGAAATGCTGCCGCATGAGGAATACTTCCAGAGAAAGAAGTATTTCACCTTAAAGGATATCATTCCAGCCAAAGGAGAATGCTGGATCTTATTTGCCCAGACAAGCGGTACTGTCAGCAAGGAGAGCCCGATCCGGGAAGACGGATTCATGCTGCCGCTGCAATGGCGGAGCGGAGAAGAGGTCACAGGGCATGATGAGCGGCTGCCTTTGGCATTGAGGCAGCTAGCTGATAAAATAAAAGAGCAGTTCCAGAAAGATTTTAAATCCCAGAAAGAGAAACTGGGGCTCAAGAGTAGTCCGGAAGAATTTTATCTTTATTTTTCAACAAAACGATTTGAACTGGAAAAAGAAGTCCCGATCTTCAGCGAAGAGGTAAGAAAAGGGGAAAAAGAGCTGAATGTGGATTCGGCCTGGGGAGCGCTGGCCACGGGGTTATATTACGCGATGAAAGATGAACGGCCGGAGCTGTGGCCGTTTTCAACGATGCGTTATAACTTTGGGGAAGGAGAAATCGAGCGGGTAGGACATATCAAGGAAAAGCTGAGTATAGCGGCCTGTTACGAAAACGCGGGATTTTTTGTAGCTACAAAGGAACAAAAGAAAGCCGCGGAGAAGAAACTAAAAGAATTGCAGGCGGAGACCGCGGAAGAGATAAGACTATTGCGGGAAGAAAGGGAAGAAAGTCAGGGAGAGAAAAGAGAAAAACTGCAAAAACTGATAAAAGTTTTAGAGAAAACAGCGAATAATTATCGTTCGATACAGATACTGTGTCCCGGTGTACCGCCGGAAGAAAAACCGTTATTGATAGTAGCGGATATAGCCGATGGCTACGCGAAGATCAAGAGAATAAAGAGATGGAAGCTGTTCGCGAGAGTAGCGCAGCTGCTGTTATTGTTATTTATATTAGGGATAGCGGCAGATCAGACATTGATCCAAACATGGCCGGAGTATTACGCGGATTATGTGGTCAAATGGGGGAAGCCGGAGGGTATCTACAAATTAACGAAAGATCAGACAGCGCACAGACACGCGCATTATCGTTTTGAGTACAAGGGGAGAGAAATCTTCAACCTGTTTGGGGAAAAAGTACTGAGGCGGGTCGTATATGAGAACGCTCATGAGATTCCGATAGAACATGATTTTTATGATGGCCGGGATAGACCTTCTATCCTGGGAATAGAGTATCTGGAAGATAATAGAACGGTACACACGATCAAATTTATAGATTCTTTGGGTGTTCCGGTCATGGATTATTCGATAACGCAGAATGGAGAGAAGAGTGAGACCGTAGAGATCACCCGATACGAAATGCTGAATTGGGCACATACGTATGATACATCCGCGTCATTGGAGTTCTTCCCGTATAAGGAGTATTTTTCCGGGATAGACAGTTATAATGTACTCAGAGATGAAAATGGTTTTATATTGCTGAGCAAAACTCAGGCCAAGGCCACATCGCAGAAGCACTATTCTGAATATTCAGATTCGCATCAATATGCCCGGTCTTATGGGGAACAGTATGGCAAGATCAGGGGCTATATGTATGATCATGACGAAAAAGGACGTATTACTCAGGTGCGGTATTTAGATGAAGAGGGAAAGTATTTGATGCTGGATAGCGGGATCGCGGGGAAGCGATACAAATATGACGCGGATAAGCTGGTATCCATGGAATATTTTGATGTGGATGGAAGCCGTTCAAAGAACAAAAAATACGGTTATGCCAGAATGGAGTATAAATATGAGACGAATCAGACTGCTCCATACGAAATAGCTTTTTTTCAAGACCATGGCGAAACTCCGTATAAAAAAAGAGAGATCGAGTATGAAAATTCAGTTCCTAAAAAGCTGGATGATTTTGAAATTTTTTATGATTCAACGGGAAGGCTCGTTGGGATAGCGGATACAGATTCTAAATTTTTCAGTGTGGAGAAAAAATATGGTAATGGTCATTTAGAGAAAGAGATTTATAGTGATAAGGAAGTAGTTTTCCGGAGATACATGGAAAAGGAAAAACGGATGATCGAGTTTTTCTATCACAATAATAATATGTCTCAATACGCGGACGGGCTTCTTCGACAATATGATTTGAAAGGAAATATAAAGGCGGCAAAGGAATTTGTTTGTTTGATCACAGATGTGGATGCGATCATGAGCGTGGCTGATTCGGAAATAAACAGCTATCTTTCATTTAAGAATATAAGCAAAATCATCAAGGAAAGCTCGATCGTTCAGGATGGTATAGGTTATGAAATCCGGTATGATGAGAAAGAAAAGAGAAATATCGCGGAGGTCGTATCCATAGAAAAAAGCGGCGATGAAGTCATGATACCGGCAAAGGTCACGGCTGCTAATGTGTCTTATGAAGTTCGGGCGATCGATTCGTTAGGAGTGAAAGAAGATCGTATAAAAACGATCATCATTCCGCACTGTGTCAAAACAATAAACCCTTTGGGATTGCAGATGAGGAATGTAGAGGAAATAAGGGTGGAAGAGGGAAATGCCAATTACAGCAGTTTGAATGGGGTCTTGTTTGATAATACAAAGAAGATGTTGATCTTGTGTCCTGAATCACAAAAGGAAAAGGTAATTATCCCGTCCACGGTCAAAATGATAGAAAATGGAGCGTTTAACAGGTGCAGAAATTTAAATATAGATGTAGAGGACGGAAATACGGAATATGAATGCCAGGACGGTATATTGATAAGTAAAAGGAATATGAAGATCATTTATATCCCCAAAGACATCAGCGGGGATATCCATATACCGGATGGAATCAAAAACATTGGGATGTACGCGTTCATGGGATGCAGAAATCTCAAAAACGTAACCATCCCCAGCGGCATTACCACAATTGGACGTTATACCTTCTCCGGCTGTACCAGCCTGGAGAGTGTGACGATTCCTCCCGGTGTCATCAGAATCGAAGAGGGTGCTTTTTCTGATTGTAAACATCTGAACCAGATAACGATTCCCGATAGCGTCACTGTCATTGGCCGGAGTTCCTTTACGGCCTGTGAAAAGTTGACGAATGTAAAAATACCTGACAAGATCACAACAATCGAGAGCTGCACGTTCAAGCACTGTGTTGGTATAACCAATGTTACGATTGGCAAAGGTGTAACGGCTATCGGTCCCAGCGCGTTTGAGTGCTGTGTGGCTTTGGGGAGTATAACGATCCCGGACAATGTAACTTCGATAGGAGACAGCGCGTTCTTTCTCAGTGGGCTTCAAAATATAACGACCCCTTCCCATGTGACCTTCATTGGAGATCATGCCTTCTCTGCCTGCAGTAGAATGACCAATATCACGATCCTTGGCAATATCACTAAGATCGGAGATTTTATGTTCCGCAACTGCTGGCGTTTGCCGAGTATAACGATCCCGGACAGTGTGACTGAGATCGGGGAAAGTGCTTTCACAAACTGCAAAGGTCTAAAAGATATAATTGTGGGTAAAGGAGTTGCCAAGATCAAAAAGGGAGCCTTTATCAATTGCAGCGGTTTGGAAAGCTTCACCATCCCGGGCAATGTGACGGAAATCGAAAGAGGGGCGTTTCTGGATTGCAAGGGACTAAAAGAGATACAGGTAAGCCCCAATAATCCCAATTATTGCAGTGTGGACGGAGTGTTATTCAATAAAAACAAAACGATTTTAGTTCAATATCCTGAAGGGAAAGATGGAGAGACTTACACGATCGCTGCCAGCGTGAAAGTGATTGGAGATCTTGCCTTCTCCGATTGCAAAAAGTTGGAGACCATCGCGATTCCTGACAATGTGGTCGAGATCGGTAAAAATGCTTTTTTAAATTGCAGCGGTCTGAAATATATCACACTGGGCAGTGGAGTTGCTAAGATCAAAGAAAGAGCCTTTGTTGGCTGCCGTGGTTTGACGAGTATCACGATCCCCGACAGTGTGACCGAGATCGGGGGAAGCGTCTTTTTAGGATGCAGCAGTTTGACAGATATACATATCCCGGACAGTGTTACTTTTGTATTTGATGGTGCTGATACACAAACGACAGAAACCGTAATTGTCAGGGAAGGAACAAACTACACGATACCCTTATCAAAATCGGCATCACTGGATATGGTCTGGATCGAACCGGGCTCCTTTATGATGGGCAGTCCGGAAAGTGAACTGGGGCACAGATTGGATGAGACTTGGCATAAGGTGACCCTGACAAGAGGATTCTGGATCGGTAAGTATGAAGTGACACAGGAGCAATATGAAGCTTTGATGGGAGAGAATCCCTCCATACTCAAGGGTTTGGATCATCCGGTGGAAATGGTGAGCTGGAAAGACGCGGTCGCTTTCTGTGCCAAACTGACAGAGTTTGAAAGAGAAGCCGGAAGACTGCCGGATGGGTATGAATATAATTTACCTACGGAAGCGCAATGGGAATATGCCTGCCGGGCAGGGACGACCTCGGCCTTGAACAGCGGCAAGGAGATCACAGGTCTCTATAAACCTTGTGATAATGTGAATGAAGTGGGGTGGTATGCACAAAACAGCAGAAAAATGACTCACCCCGTTGGACGAAAAGAACCGAATGCCTGGGGGCTTTATGACACGATAGGGAATGTGTGTGAACTGTGCAGAGATTCCGCACTGAAATACACAGAGGCACCCATGACAGATCCAATGGGCAGCCTTGAGCCTGATGGAGTGAAAATGCTGAAGGGGGAAGGGTGCAGAAGCGATGTGATATATTGCCGTGCCGCAACAAGAAATAGTGTGCATTCGGTTACTTACGCGGATCCTTTTGTCGGTTTCCGACTGGTGCTTGTTCCAGTCCGGCAAGCACAACCGTGATTTTCCGGGGGAAATCTATTAGCGGATCAAAAGACCTACCGTCTCGCCGGGGCGAAGCTCCAATCCTTCGGGAACTTTGAAGGAGACCGGCAGTCCCATATCCACCATTTTTTCTGAGCTCAGACGAGCCAAACTGTTTGTGATGGGTTCCAGGAAAAGCCCCACGGTTTCCACCTCTGTATCCACCAGAATAGGCTGCACTCTGGAGTGGGTGATGATCTTGGCCGGCATCCCGGCTTTGGGTTCCACCGGGAATGGCTGGCGCATATAGGCCACGATGCGCTGTGATTGTGTGGCATTGACCATCATCAGGACGGTACCTTCCGGCACGGATTCACCGGGCGAACACCAGACACCGCTGATCATGCCGTCAATGGGAGCGGTCAGCGTGATCGTGCTGTCCGAGGACGCGCCCACGGCGGCCAGTTTGGCTTCCAGCTCACTCAGTTTCACATCATAAGCCTCGGTGGTCTTATTGGCCAGGTTCTCAATACTGGCATGAAGGGATTCAACATTCTCAGCCAGCTTGGGCAGAATGGCACCTAATTCCTCAACGGTTTTTTTAGCGGTATCACGCTCGGCCAGAGAGAGATCATAAATCTCTTTCGTTACGTAATTTTGCTCCATCAGGCTTTGATTGCGGACCAGATCCTTTTCCGCACGATCCAGCTCGACCTTGGCCTGTTCATACTCTACCTGTTTTTCCAGCAGGTCAAACCGCAGCCCGTAGTAATCCGCTTGCGCGCGCTGCAGCGTCAGTTCAGAATCTGTCAGCTGATCGGAATTCAGCATCCCCAGTTCGATGCGGATAGCATCCAAAATACTGCGGCGGTCTGTCAGCTGGACTTCCACCAGAGGATCACCGGTTTTCACTTCCGCGAAACGGTCCACCAGAACATTCCGAACGATCCCAACTTCCGGACAAACGATTTGAGCACGAACTACTTCCACCTCACCCATCATAGTAGGTGCCACCGCGACACGCGACCACACCAGCCATGTGACACAAACTGAGACGACCATCACGATCCATGGCAGATACGCAACACGGAACTCTTTCCACAGTTGTGCCTTAGGCGTTGGTATAGGTGTTAAATTATTCTTCACGTCAAAAGTTACTCCTAACCTGTTTAAAATAAGAGCAAATAATGTGCCATTGCTGAAAGCCGCCGCTTTAGCAATAACGGGGGGCTACTTTACGACTTTATGAACGGGATTGCGAGAAAAATTTTCACAACCTCTTAAAAATCAAAGGAAAGTATTACTCTTGGTTAAGTATTTTCTCCCCGAAATGGACTTCAACGTCTGCCACCTGAACTTCGCCGGTACGTTCAGCCAGAGCCTTGGCGAACAGTTTCAATTCCTGCGCGGCGTTCTTGCGGGCCAAAGCCAGATTTTCCGGCGACCGCGCCTCCTGCAGCACCAGCTCCCGCAGTTTGCTTCGCATGAGTGTCTGATTCCGAAGGGTTTCACCGCTGAACCAGTCCATGACCCGGTCATAAAATCCTTTCTCGGTCATGATCCATATTTTGGACGGATCGGTTTGGACCTCTACCAGTTCCTCGTCCAGTTGGAGATCCGGCATAAAAAGTGTCAGTTTGTTCGTGATGGCGTCCCACTGGATGTTTTCCTCGATCAGTTTATCCACAGGCAGATAATACTGCACCCGGTTATCGCGGGCGACCATGCGCAGGGTCGTTTCATCCCGCACCCGCGACAGGATATTCAGAAACGGCATCTCGGCCAGGACAGGAGGGAGCGGCAATCCGCGGGATATCTTCCATTCTTCGACCACACAGAGGCTGACTCTGGCTACGACCAGCCGGACGTCCGAGCGCAGATGTTCGATAAAAGATCCTTTTTTGAACTGGTTTTCCTTGATGCTCACCGGCAAG
>JAEENR010000114.1 GCA_016283885.1 Verrucomicrobiota bacterium | reverse complement strand
CCCGGAGCCTTCGGTAAAGTGATGGTAATGGCTATTTTAGCTATCGCCTTCGCCGAGAGTATCGTCTTCTTCGCCCTGTTCCTGGTCAAATAGCGCATCCGGCCGACCCCGGATCCCTGTTACTTAAGGGAACGCGGGGCAACCGGACACCGTCCCCTATAGGATGAGTATGCAAGAGCTGTTGATTATAGGAAGCATCACCACCGATCTAGCGAACACCGCGACGGAAACTGCCGCGCGTTTTGGCTTGAACTGGTCCCAGTTCATTGCCCAGGCGATCAACTTCTGCATCGTGGCGGCGGTTCTCTGGTTCTTTGCCAGCAAACCGATCATCCGGATGCTGGAAGAACGCCGTCAGCGTATCGCTCAAAGCATGGCTGATGCCCAACGAATTAAAGAAGAGCTGGCTCAGGCGGAATCCGAACGTCAGCAGATCCTGACCAAAGCGAACGACGAAGCCAAAGCCATGCTCGACGAAGCCCGGACACTGGCCTCGCAGCTGCGCGAACAGGAAACGCAGAAAGCCGTGACCGCCGCCGAAGAGATCATCGCTAAGGCAAAGGAAGCCACTCGCGCGGACTACGATAAAATGCTGGAGCAGCTGAAAGGCGAGATCTCCCGTCTGGTCGTGGAAACCACCTCCAAAGTCATTGGCAGGACCCTTTCCGACGAAGATCAGAAACGCCTGAACTCCGAAGCGCTCCTTCAACTGGGACAAGAGACCAAAACAAGTTCCAAATAAGTCACCATGAAAATTCCAAAACAAGCACAGCGCCAAGCCAATTCGCTCTTCAAAGCGTGCAGCGTCAACGGTGTGCCGGATTTTCAAAAAGCGCTCCAGGCCATTGACCTGCTTCTGGAAAAACGCCCCCGCGGCTGGCGGCAGATCGTTGAACACCTGAAAAACCGCATCCGTCTGGAAGCGGCCAAACGCGCCGTCCTGGTGCAAAGCGCCGCCCCCCTGGACGAGGCACAGCAGGCGGAGATCACCCGTTCCATCCGGGAACGGAATCCTGATCGCCCACTGGATTTCAGCTTCACGGTCGTCCCGGAACTGCTGGGCGGACTTCGCGTCCAGATCGGCTGGCAGGTCCTGGATGCCACCATCCGGAGCCGTTTGGAATCACTTTTGGAATCAAACGCGAACAACGCGTAACAATTTATAAACATTTTAGACAATCGCAACTTAGATGGCATGAGCAACATACTGCAAGAAATCGAATCCCGGATCTCCAATATCCGGCAGGAAGCCCGTCAGAAAAACGTCGGCATCGTCAGAGAGATCGGTGACGGCGCTGCCAAGATCGAAGGTCTGGATGACCTGATGATGAACGAGATGATAGACCTGGGCCATGGTGTCACAGGTCTCGCCATGAACTTGGAAGAGACTCATGTGAGCGCTATTCTCATGGGTGACTACACTCAGATCACCGAAGGTCAGGAAGCCCGCGGCACAGGCCGTCTCCTTCAAGTCCCGGTGGGCAAAAATTTGCTGGGCCGTGTCGTCAATACCCTGGGTGAGCCCATTGACGGAAAAGGTGATATCAAAGCCGATGAATTCTATCCTGTGGAGAAGATCGCTCCCGGCATCATTACCCGTCAATCTGTGAATCAACCGGTGCAGACCGGCATCATCCCCATTGACGCGATGATCCCCATCGGCCGCGGTCAGCGTGAGTTGATCATCGGCGACCGCTCTACCGGCAAAACGACCATCTGCATCGATACCATCCTCAACCAGGCGCGTCTGAACAAAGAAGCTCAGGACGCGGGCGATACGGAATACCGTCCCCTGTACTGCATCTATGTCGCTATCGGACAGAAACAATCCAATGTCGCGAATGTCGTCAACACTTTGGAAGAAGCGGGCGCTATGCCCTGGACGATCGTTGTCGTGGCCAGCGCTTCGGATTCCGCTACGGAACAGTACCTGGTCCCCTTCAGCGGCACGGCCATGGGCGAATGGTTCATGGATCACGGCATGGACGCTCTGATCATTTATGACGACCTGAGCAAACACGCGAACGCTTACCGCCAGGTCTCCCTGATTTTGAAACGTCCTTCCGGCCGTGAGGCTTTCCCCGGTGATGTATTCTATCTGCACAGCCGTCTGCTGGAACGCGCGGCCCGCATGAACGAGGAACACGGCGGCGGTTCTCTGACCGCTCTGCCCATCATTGAAACACAGATGGGTGACGTTTCCGCTTACATCCCGACCAATGTCATTTCCATCACGGACGGACAGATCTTCCTGGAAACCGACCTGTTCTATCAGGGTGTACGTCCCGCGATCTCCGTGGGTATCTCCGTATCCCGTGTGGGGTCCAGCGCCCAGATCAAGGCCATGAAACAGGTGGCCAGCAAGATCAAGACCGAGCTGGCGCAGTACCGCGAACTGGCTGCCTTCTCCCAATTCGGTTCCGATCTGGATCCCCAGACTACAGCCCGTCTGGAACGCGGCAAGCGGATCACCGAGCTTTTCAAACAAGACCAGCACGCTCCCATGCCGGTCGCGATCCAGGTGATCATCCTCTGGTCGGTGCAGAACGGCATCATGGACGATATCCCCGTGAACAAGATCCGCAAATTCGCGGCCGATTTCACAGAACATCTTTCGCTTCAGAAGGCGCCTCTGCTCAAAAAGATCAACGACCAGAAGAAGCTGGATGACGCTCTGATCGCGGAAATCAAGACCGCCGCGGAATCCTACAGAGGAACCTGGAAAGAATAAAGGAACACGATGGCAAGCATGAGGGAGATCCGACGGAGGATCAAATCCGTCAAGAGTACAGCGCAGGTCACCAAGGCCATGCGGATGGTGGCCGCGGCCAAGATGCGCCGTTCCCAGCAGGCGGCTCTGAACGGCCGTCCCTATTCCCTGCTGCTGCACAATATGATCGTCTCCATTTATGCCCAGCTGGGAAACGACACCGGCAGCAGTCCGCTTTGCGCCTCTCGTCCCATCCGGAACGAGGCCGTTATCCTGGTCACGACCGATAAAGGACTCTGCGGCGGACTGAATACCAACCTCATCCGTGAGGCTTCCCGTTTTGATCCGGCCACGACTCTCTTTCTGGCTGCGGGACGCAAGGGCGCGCAGTTCGTTCAGCGCACCAAACGTCAGCTCGTCGGTGAATTCTCTTTCCATGACACGCCGCAATACTCCGAAGCGCGTTCCATCGTCAAGCTGGCCACAGAACTGTTCCTGGAAGGCAAGATAGACAAAGTCAGCGTCGTCTTCCCCCGATTCAAGAACACCATGTCGCAGATCCCTACGGTCCACCCCATTCTGCCGTTGACAGAGCTCAAACCCTTAGATAACAAGGAATACTCCGTAAGCGATGACGAGGATCCCCATGCCCTGCGCTCGGATATCCTCTTTGAGCCTTCGGCCAAAGTCCTTTACGATGCCCTTTTACCGCATTATCTGAATACGGTCATTTATCATGTTCTGCTGGAAGCCAAAGCCTGCGAATTCAGCGCGCGCATGGTCGCCATGAAGAACGCTACCGATAACGCCAACACACTCATCAAAGAGTTGACGATCCATTACAACAAACTCCGCCAGACAGGCATTACCAATCAATTACTGGAGATCGCTTCCGCGACCTCATCCCTATCATAAACAAGATTTTCACCCATGAATAAAGGCAAAATAGTTCAAATCATCGGTCCAGTCGTGGACGTAGAATTCACGGAAAAACCTCCGCGCATTTATGACGCTCTGAAAGTCGATTTCACCATTGACGGCAAAGCGCATTCGCTGACACTGGAAGTCCAGCAGCACCTGGGCGGCAACTGGGTCCGTACCGTTGCGATGTCCGGTGTGGAAGGTCTCAAGCGCGGCTACGAAGTCATCGACACCGGTGCCCCTATTTCCATGCCTGTGGGTGACTGCGTGCTGGGACGCATCTTCAACGTCACCGGCGATCTGGTGGACGAAGGCGCGCCCATTACTCCCGAAAAGCGCAACCCCATCCACCACGATCCTCCGAAACTGGTGGATCAGACCACCTCTCCGCAGATCCTGACGACCGGCATCAAGGTCATTGACCTGATTTGCCCCTTCCTCAAAGGCGGCAAGGT
>JAEENR010000113.1 GCA_016283885.1 Verrucomicrobiota bacterium | reverse complement strand
TCTCCATTATATCTTCCGGAATACCGGGGAAAATGCCAAAGATCATCCCGAAACAGATCACGAGCTGCCGGCCGTCTTTGTGGACGCGGATTATCCGAATATGGTCTTTTATGACGGCGGAAAGCCCTGGACTCACGACAAGCTGAAGTCCATCGTTCCCGGCTGGCCCAATGAATACCATGTCCGCACAGAGGAATGGGGAGCTTATGTGAATGACAAGGATTGGGGGATCGGTGTTTACACTCCCGGTTCCACGCGCTGCACGGATTACCGCTACAAAGGCAGCGGCAAGACCGGCCCGGAGGGGGATTCCTGTTCATACTTCGCGCCGCTTCGGAAGTTCGCTATCAAGAAGGGAATGACTTTTGAATATGATGTCTATCTTTATATCGGCACGATCCAGGAGATACGGGATACATTCTACAAACTGCACGAAGCGCAGAAGTAGAAACTTTTGAGAAACACGGTGCAAGTGAACGCTCTCTTGGGCATCGTCACGTAGTTAAATAACAAACTTATGAGTATGAGTACTGTTGCATTTATCTATTCTGTAGTCATCTATTCTTTAGCTTATTTGATTATACTGACATTGTTCGCCGTTTCATTGTTTGAAATATATTGTACAGTTAGAAACGGATGGAGGCATCCTCCTGAACGGTCTTTATGGGGGGTAGGAGTAACTGTGGCTCCTGTATTGGCTTGTATGTTTTATATCATTCATTTTTGGATGTGGAAATTCATGCAGCCAGTATTATTGTTGATGCTATCAGTGACAGTGATTTTATATTTTATCGTTTTCAATGTATTATACTGCGTACATTTAAGTAGAAGAGAAAAGCACTATGTCAGTATATTACAAAAGAAGGGAAAAAGCAATCCATGGGACAAGAAATCGTTGTTTCATAAATTGAATGATAGTCTGGAATTTTATAAAATTGGGAATTGGCTTAATGGTAAAGAAAAAATGAATCACAGAATAAATATCTGTTTTAAGAAACAGTCTTCTAAAAGTATTTGGAGTGCATTTATAGTTCCTTCAATTATTATTCCAACGATAGCAGCCATTATTTTTTTGATGATTCTTCATGGAAAGGAAAGGGGAGAGTTTCCTGTCTATCTTTTGTATATATGTCTTTTTATTGTTGGATTAAAAACGGTATGTATTTTATTTACGGTTTTCTGTGTAATTCGACAGAAATACTTGCAATATAAGCTACGCAATGGAGTATCGATGGATACGGACAGGCTGGTGAAGATTCAAAGAAAATTGAAGTACAAACCATTTTTTTTGATTCCTTGGGAAATTCTGCCTTGGTTGGTGGGTATAATGTTCGTTTTTATTTTCTTAAAAGACAGTTCTGAATCCATATTGCGTTGGAAAGATATTTTGTTTTGGCAAGGAGTTATCATGGGAGTGCCATATATGTTATTTGGAATATCTGCATTTTTTGGTGATTGTGGATGGGATATTGATTTTGATAGAGTGCAGAAATAAAGAAAAAGAAAAAAGAGGTTGAATGAACATGCCTTCAGAAAACAAAAAAGACGAGGTTTAAACGCCTCGTTTTTTTATTATCCTATCGCGGCCAGTTCATCCAATGAGGAATGGACGGGAACCGGGCGATAGTTGGGTTTCAATTCGCCGTTTTCGTCCAGGAACCGTTTTCGTTGGAGCAGGTAGGTGTCTATGGCATTCCGGTATTGCTGAAAAGTTTCGCACTGGCAAAGATTCCTGTTCAATTCCTTGGAAGGTCCCATCCGCCGGGTGTAGAAAGGCGCGATTTTGCGGAACTGACTGCACGCGGAAAACTCGCCGAAAGCCTCGATCATTCTTTGAAGATGCTCTGTCATGAAATGGAGCCGTTCTTCAAAGGAGATCACCGGAGGGTGCGCATTCCCGGTGAGTGCGAAACGGATCTGTGAAAAGAGCCACGGGTTGTAAAAGGCGCCTCGTCCGATGGAAAGTCCGGCGGTTCCCGTCTGTTTCAGCATAAAAAGGGCGTTCTCCGCCGTGGTCACGTCGCCATTTGCCAGTACCGGGATCTTCGGCGCGGCCTGGACGACTTCCCGGATGCCGTTCAAATCAACATTGCCGGAGAATCCTTGGGCGCGGGTGCGCCCGTGGATGGTGACTGCCTGAACACCGAGTTCCTGAAAAGCGTGGGCCAGCTTGGGCGCGACGATCTGATCCGGTGTCATGCCCAGCCGCATTTTGACGGTGACCGGGATCCTGACGGCTTGAACGACAGCTTCCACAAGACGGATGGCGTGTTCCGGATCCGCCAGCAGCGCGGAGCCTCCTCCGCTTTTGATGACCTTGGGCGCGGGACATCCCATGTTGATATCCACTCCGGCGGCACCCTGTGCCTCGACGATGCGTGCGGCTTCGGCTGTTTCGCGGATAACACCGCTGAAGAGCTGCACGAAGCAGGGAGAATCCTTGTCAGTGGTCTTGCTCAGTTTCAGCGCCTCATCCCTGTGCTCCATCAGGGAACGCGCGTTGACCAGCTCCGTGACGGTCCAGTCCAGTCCTCCTGCTTTTTCCCGGATGAGCTCACGGAATGGCAGATTGGTATAACCGGCCATCGGCGCTAACACCAGTAATGGGCGCGAAGCGGAAAAGACGGTCGGGATCATAAGGAGAGCAAATAAGTTTCCAGGGCTTGCAGTTCGTCTTCATCCAGTTCCTGAGTATGCCCGTGGAGATCTTTAGGATTGTGTGTGGTCAGAAGTTCGCGGATGGACGCGGCAGAGCCGTCATGCAGGTAGGGAGCCGTGCGCCAGATCTCTCTTAAACTGGGGGTGTCGAAAGCCTGATGGGGTTTGTCGTATTCACCGGCGGTGCCCACATCGTAAAGATTCATATCGGTGAAGTATTCTCCGTTATGACAGTTGGAACAGCCTGTCCGCGCGGATCCAAAGAGCGCTTTTCCTTCCTTTGCCAGAGGGGTCAGTTCCCCCTGGGGATCCAGCAGAGGACTGGGAAGCGGTTTGAGCGATTTCAGGTAAGCGTCTATGGCCTGAGCTTCGGCTTCAGGACGGACGGTGAAAAGGATATAGCGAATGCCGGAGCGGACAGCCGTTTCGGCATCTGCGCGGATGCCTGTACTCATGCAGGGCGGTGTCCGGTGAGATAAAAGGAGCGATTTGGTGTTCTTG
>JAEENR010000112.1 GCA_016283885.1 Verrucomicrobiota bacterium | reverse complement strand
CCCGCATCGTTGGGCTGGTCCGCTCCAATCTTCAGCACACCGCCAGCACCAATCCCGACAAAGGAACATGGGTCGCGGACGAAGAATCCAAAAACTTCTTCCAGAATCTGGCCAGCGAAGCTATTGATAAAGCCATCAACGACTTGACTGAAAGTGCCGTTAAAGAGATTGACGAAAAAGCCAATAAGCAAGAACCCCAGAAATAACCCGTACCTATGAAGAAATTTTATATCCTTATCGTCCTGAGCCTGATCATCGCGGGAGTCTCCGCAGCCGCCGTTTGGCACATCCGCGGTTCCAGCGAAAAAGCCCTCGCCCAGCGTCAAGAACAATGGAACAATGAAAAACAGGAATTCCAGGCTCAACTGGACGGCATCGCCGCCCAGATGGAAGACCTGAAGACACAAAAGACCGAACTGGATTCCCCGGAACTGGATCCCGCCGCTCTCATCGCCCGTCTGCGTGAAATGAAAGACATGGCCGATTCGGAAAAAACAGATGTGGAACTGCCCGAGGTGGTTATTGACAGTGTTCTGACTAACAATACCACACAAACAAACGAAGCCATTCTGAAACAAGGACATGATCAGGTGCGCGAGGCGTTCTTCGTCTTTCAGGGACTGCGAGACCAAGGCAACCGCTCACTGGAAGCCATCGGTGAATACCTGACCAGCGGTCACAATGTGACTCTGTTCAAAGAGGAGAACTCTCTCCAAGTCAACGGCAGAAGGATCCGCTTCCGCAGAAGCGGTCAGTCAAGCGTCATCCCCATGACCTCCCGGCTGGGACTGATCCGGACACTGGGAGAGA
Source organism: Verrucomicrobiota bacterium (assembly GCA_016283885.1). Classification (GTDB taxonomy): domain Bacteria; phylum Verrucomicrobiota; class Verrucomicrobiia; order Limisphaerales; family UBA1412; genus UBA1412. Next base: position 1,671 of record JAEENR010000112.1, on the reverse strand, counting down.
TCAAAACCTCGGATGCACTGGAATTACTGTGCCAGACCATGCAAAACTCCTCCGATCTGCGGGAAATCTTGAGCGCGGGCAACATCCTTCTGGCCGAGAACAAAGAAGCTTACACCAAAGCTGTTCTGGCTGCCTGCATGGCCATCTTACCCAATCTCAAAAATAATGAACAAAGCGAACTGCTGGCCTTTATCAAAAACCTCAGCGAAGAGGATTACAAGACCCTGCTGGCAAGCCTCAATGTGTACGACGAGAACGGAAACCTCTCTTTCGACATCCTTCGCAGAAAGATAGAAACGCTGGGTGAAGCGGCTCTGCCGGAGGCTATTGAGGCATTCAACCGCGAAGGAGCGCTCCTGACAGAAAAGTTGGTCATTCTGGAATCTATGAAAAAATTCATCGGCTCAAACGAACAGGCCACAGCTCTGTTCACCGGTTACATCAATGGACTGGAAGGTGATGACAAAGACATGATCGGCTCGGTGGCTATCATGATCGGCGCAAGCGAACTGGAAAGCGCTGAAAACAAAACTGAAAAGCAACAGCAGTATCTGAACGTACTCAGTCAACTGAACATGCCGGAGAACGATCAGTCCCTCTTTGGAGAAACACTGGGAATGGCAAATGATTTCCTCACCCAGCAGATCCAGCAGGGAGACAACTTCAAGGAAGAGGAATATATGAAGAATGTTCTCTCCTCCGGCTATATCCAGAGAATGATGAGCAGCTCCATGACATTTATACGGAACCATCCCGAAATAGCCGGAGATGGCGGCATGCGCCTTCCGTTCTGATCTGTGAACCAGCGTTCCGTAAAAAAATGAGCCCGATCATCAGACCGGGCTCATCTTGTTTTGATCTATAAAATTATTCCTGAGAGATAGCTCCCACCGGGCAGGTACTCACACAAGAACCGCAATCAATGCAGGAATCCGCATTCACCTTGGCTTTGCCGTCATCTTCCATCTTGATAGCCTCAACGGGACAGGAGTCCACACAAGAACCACAACCGGCGCAACTATCTTTATCTACTTTAGCTGGCATATACTTTATCCTCTATAACTTTTATCACTTATAACTGCTGATTCCGCGATGGAATCAAACTTAGCACGCGTATCTTAGATGTTTTTTCAACAAAGTTAAATAAAAAATCCCCGAAAAACGAAAAAACGCGAGCCGAAACCCGCGTTTTTCAAGATATATCGCGATCAAAAACTATTTACTCAACAGCTCGTTGACCTTGGCCATCACCGCAAAGGCATCGGCCACATACAAAACATCGGCTTTGCCCCGCGCCCATCCGCAGTTGGCATCCACATTCACGGCACGGCGCTCTTTGATGAACCGCCAGCCCACCACATGGGGCTCTTCACCGTGACAGCAGGTAGCCAGTCCCTTCGGATGACGAGGTGTGCTGCCGGTCTGACCGACCTGATTCAGGTGGGTCATGAAACTGAGTACGGCGTTGCCCTCGCCGGACATATCCACCAGCGACTTAGTGCTGCCCAGAGATGCCTGGGTCTTATCCAGGAATTGCAGGATGATAGATTCCGCGTCAGCCGCGTGGGATTGTCCATCAGCCTGTTTCTTGGTCCAGCCCGCGCCGGCCACAAAAAGCAGCTTGGCATCAGGACGGATCGTCTGAGCCGTACCGGCAGGAGTCTTCATGCC
>JAEENR010000111.1 GCA_016283885.1 Verrucomicrobiota bacterium | reverse complement strand
TCATGGGGAATATCACCCCGCCATCCGGCAAAGTTTTATATTCTATTGATTCCCAATTTATTCCATCACGGCTGCCGTCAATAAAATAGATACTGCTGCCCTCAACATCGAAAACAAGATAATAGACTCCATCAATTTCTCTGACTTCACGATAAATCAGTTCCAGTTCATCTATCGGTGTAGGAGGAATAACTTTGTTTACAGTAACTAACGCCTCACGACTCATGATCTGTCCAGCTTCATTACTGACTTTTACGGTATAACTGCCGGAGTCACCGATCTGTGCCGTCGCCACTTTATAAACGGAAGCTGTCGCTCCTTCGATTGCGGTACCGCCCTTGAACCATTGATAAGCAAGCGGTTCTGTTCCGGTCGCCGTCACGCTCAACGCAAAGGTGTTTCCTTCGTCAACTGTCACATCCTGCGGTTGTCCTGTAATGACTGGAGGCACGGGAACCGGTGTGATCCCGGTCACTCTGACTGTCGCGATCGAGCTGGTCACACTGCCGTAAGGATTAGTGATCGTCACGATATAACGACCCGCGTCACTGGCTTGAACCGCTTCCACCTCATAAACAGAATTGGTTTCCCCTTCGATCTTTAAGCCTTCAAAGATCCACTGATAGCTCAACGGAGCCGACCCCGTTGCCGTCACACTCAAAGTCAGTTTTTCTCCTTCCTTGACCTTGGTATTCTGCGGCTGGATAACGATCTTAGGCGCTTCTTCATCATAGGAGGCTTCTGCCCAGGCGCGATATAAAACATAATTATAACTGGCCGGGATCTTTACTTTTCCACCTTCAACAGTATAGCTGACCTCTGTCCAATCGACCGCGTTGAAAGAGCCTTCCACACTGAAAACAGCGGCACCTTCTACATTAAAAAGGAAATAAGCCGCGCCGCTCTCATCTTCTGCATACTCTGGATTTCTGAGCCATATTGCCGAAACGGGACCGCTGCCTTTCAGGGTCAACTCTGCCGGGCTGCTCATCACACCTCCCAGGCTGTTGAACACATAGACCCGATAAGTTCCTTCATCCTCGGTCTGGGCGTTCTCGATCATCAGCACGTTTTCATTTTCATCCCGGATGATCTCCTCATCATGATACCAGATATAGCTGAGGCGGCTGCCTTCTGCCGTTACGTTGAAAACAGCTGTCTCTCCGGCTTTGACCTTCACGCTCTGAGGCTGGACGGTAATAACAGCTTCTTTGATGTCAAAAACTTCCGGCTCCCATAACAGATAGGGATAACTGCCGACTTCCTGATCCCAAACATTTTCCACATCCCATCCCAGTGTCTTGTACGGGATCTTGGTCTTGAGTCTTTCGAGTATCGTAGAGGCTCCGTCCTTGTAGGACGCGTCATCCACAGGTTCAAGGACTTCCTCATCCCGAGCCATCACCATCGCGGCAGAAGCTAAATTGCTGCTCAAAGTCCCCGTATAAACACCGCTGATCCGTCCGACTTCAGGCTTGGCAGCTTCACTGTAAACATGGATCGAGGGATTGACTGCCACAGAATTTTCGATCGTCCCGAAACTGACCGTTCCGACAAGACCACCGACACAGCCTCCGCCCGGCCCGGCATAAACGGAGCTGTCCATGCTGGAATAAGATCTGGTAATGGAACTGGTCACACCAAAACCGGCAATACCGCCCGCGAAAACTTTACCCGTATCGTTGCCGGATATATCCGCGCTCTGTAGTTCCACACGCGCATCCGCCTTGATATTTCCTTGTGTGTAAGAATCTTCCACTGTAGAAACATGAAGATATCCCACCAGACCGCCGACATAAGCATCACCGGCAGAGGTAACTGCCACGGTACTGCCGGATACGATGCTTTTGGCAAAGGAGCGCACAATAGAACCCGATTTCAGACAGCCGATCAGTCCACCGGCGTAAATATAACCGGAAGTCCTTCCTTCATAAGTTGAAGTCGTACAGCTCAAATTGCCTAAAGCATAACATTCCGCCGCTTCCACTTCCTGCCCATACCCCATCAGACCGCCCGCGGAACTGATTTCCGTATAGTTCATGGAAAGCAGACTGGCGCTGACCTGGCAATCCGAACCGCAGCGGGTCAGGATGGTATTTTCCGCGTAACCCACTAAACCGCCAATCGTTTTCTGGCCATTCACAGTGCCTGTGACAGAAACATTCTGGAAAGTGGATCCCCGGTCGGTCCCGGTCAGACCACCCACATTCGTAGATCCGGTAAAAGTCAGATTCTCCAGACGCAGATCCTTGATGATCGCACCTCTGGTATATCCAAACAGGCCGATATCAGGTACTTGAGGGCGGTTGATCGTCAAATTCTGAATGACATGTCCCCGGCCGTCCAGACTGCCGCGGAACATTTTGTTGGTTTCAGTCTGAGTACCGATAGGCAACCAGCCCAAACCTTTATTGTAAAACTCTCCTCCAACGGCAAAATCCTCCGCACTGAAAAGGATATCGCTGGACAGGCAGAAATATCTTCCGACGCCCTTGCTGCCCAGGTAATTATTCAAAGCGGCCAGCTGTTCCCTGGTCTTGATTTTCCAGGGATTATCTTTTGTGCCGTCGCCGCCGGCAAACTCCGCACCAAACACACTCGGCTCCAGGCATACGCCCAAAGTCATCCATAAACACAAGAAAAGAATACGCATCTTCACCACAGATATTATACAGCGATTTCTACTATTTTGCAAAAAGAAACAGGCTCCTCCGGGGACATTTATTCCCCTGAGGAGCCTCTCAAATCATTTTTCAGCCGTCTCTCAATACAGCTCGGATGAGCTGCTCCCCGTATCATTTGGTTCCTCCGATGAAAGCGGGGTCTCCTCGGATGTTTTCACGATCTCGTTGATCAATTTTCCAAATTCCTCCAGTCCCGCCGCAGGAATGATAATGGTATCGCTCTTTCCATTCGACTCTTCCGTGATCCGAAGGAAACGTCCTCTCATGTTTTCCTTCAAGAGCAGATAAAACGTCTTATGTTCGATCGTGATCCGTTCCGACCGAAGGGGTTGCTCCGAACCGGCGTTTCGACTCTTTCCTTTATGCCATTTACCACTCTGCTGCCCGGCCTGTTGAGGTCTCGGCTTGCCTTTAAAAAAAATTCCCATCTTTTCCCTCCTGCATCATCCTCATGATGCACTCACAAGTGTTTCTATTGTAGGAAAAAATCACAATCTTTGTCAACTTTTTAAAAAGAAATTCTGTTTTTTTCTTCCTAAAAGGCTGGACTTTTATCAAAAACTCCTTTATTCTGAGGTTCAGCTTTAGAGCTTAAACTCAGGAAAAATTATGGATATTACATTTAATTGTCCCAAATGTGACCAGGAACTGGTAGTTGATGATTCTTACGTGGGTGAGCAGATCGAATGTCCGGAATGTTCGGCCCAGATCATCGTTCCGGCCGAAAGCAACGTAAGCGCCGATGAAGCCGCGCCGGAAACAACAGAAAACGCCTCCCCGGCAGAAGCTCCCGCAGCTCCCGCGGCGGCACCCGCGGCCGGCGGCGTGATCAATGCTATGGCCAGCTCCGCGGCTGCCAGAGAGAAAAAGACCTTCACGGTCCCCGTGCATGACGGCCCTGTCAAACAAGAAAAACTGATCCAGAAACCGCAGACTCCCCTGAACGCCGCCGCCAAGAAATGGCAGAATGGTGTCGCGGTCCGCACGATCCGCCGCATTGATTGTATGGAAGTGGGTAAAGATCATTTTGATGAAAAAGTGACCGAATTCATCAACACGGTCGGTTACGACAGGGTACTCAATATGCAGTCCATCGCCTATACCGTGCAGGATCTGGCCACCAAAGCCCTGATGACCGACTTCGGCGTGATGATCACTTACCGCATCCCGGAAGAATGATCGCCCATTAAAATCTCATTCTTAAAAACATAGACCAGACAGAGTTTTTATCAAAGAGACTCTGGAGGTATGATTTATAAAAACAGCGAAAACTCCTCATGTTTCAGGGACAAAAAACATGAGGAATTTTTTTTCTTATTTATTCCAAAATCATAAACTAACCGCTTGCAAAACCAAAATCATAAGGCTAGACTTGGTTCCTAGTCTTACTTGAAAAAGTACTAGATAAGGGAGAAAGACAATGAGATACACAATACTGCTGTTAACCGCGATTTTAAGTTTCACCTCTTGGAACCATGTTCTGGCACAAGGCAATGACACCGTTATCGCCTACTATGAGGAACGCATCCGCGCTCTTACTTCACGAGTCGAAGATCTGACCCAGTCTCAGGCCGAGCTGGTGAAAGCCATCAATAAGCTCCAGCGCCAGTGCAATATACTGGCTCAGGACGTGGATAAACTGAACGAAAAGATCAAGAATCTGCCTCCTCCTGCCGACATCAGCAACGCGGCCAGTCTGGACAGCGTCAAGCAGCTGCAGGCGGCGCTGGTCTCTCTGGAAAACAAATTCATTGCCAGCGAAAAGGAACGCAAACAGGAGAACAAGAAGCTGATGGATCAGCTTATCGCCATTTCCAAAATGACGCCTGCCGTTCCGTCCGCGCCCAAGCCGCAGCCTGTTAAACAGGAAGAAACTCCTGAGTATTCTAAGACTTACGAATGGACGGTCGCATCCGGCCAGACCCTTTCCAGCATTGTTCAGACGATCAATAACAGCGGCGGCAAAACTTCCGTCAACGCTATTTTGAAAGCGAATAAAGGTCTTAAACCGGAGACGCTCCGCGTGGGACAAAAAATCATTATCCCCGACATCAGCTCGAAATAGATCATTCCTATGCCCTTATACGAATACGAAGTGATCCTGCCGGAAGGTGAAGAACCTCCGGCGGACGGCGGATGCAGGATCTGCGGCGGGCATTTTTCGCTCAACCGGCCGCTCAACGCTCCGCCGCTGAAGACTTGCCCCCTTTGCAAAAAGCCGGTGAAGAAGATCATCTCCCTCTTCAACACACCGTTTTACAGCAAACCGCTCTCCATTACCGACGCGAAAAAAGCGGGCTTCACCGTCCTGAAACGCGTCAGCAAAGGCGAATACGAACGGCAATAACCCCTTCAACACCATGATAGCTCTTATAGACTACGGTTCCGGGAATCTGCGCAGCGTGGAGAAAGCTTTTCTCCGTCTGGGCGCAGATATCCATTTAGTTTCTGATCCGGAACAGCTTTCACAGGCCCAGGCGATCGTACTGCCGGGTGTCGGCGCTTTTGATGACTGCCTTACCGCCATGCGCGGTCAGCAGCTGGAACCGGCCATTCTGGAATCCATCCGCGCCGGCAAGCCTTTTCTGGGCATCTGCGTTGGCTATCAGGCACTTTTCGAGAGCAGCCAGGAATTCAACAGCAAGGCTCCCGGCCTGGGTATCTTCAAAGGCCAGGTCAGGCGCTTCACGGATCGTCCCGGCATCAAGATCCCCCAGATCGGCTGGAACCAGATCAAGATACTGAACCCGGAATGTCCTCTGTACAAGGGAGTCAAGTCTGGCAGCTTCGTCTATTTTGTCCACAGCTACTATCCCGTTCCGGAAGACCCTTCTATCGCGGCTACCGAAACCGAACACGGCGACACTTATGTCTCCAGTGTCTGGAAGGACAATGTCTTTGCCGTCCAGTTCCACCCTGAAAAAAGCCAGCAGGTAGGACTGCAGATCTTAAAAAACTTTCTCGATATCATTCCTTGAGTTGAAAACCGGCTCATAAAATGGGAGAATAACTGCGCTTCGTTTTCAGGCGAAGCCCCGTGCGCGCGAGTGGTGAAATGGCAGACACGCCAGACTTAGGATCTGGTCCGCAAGGGTGGGGGTTCAAGTCCCCCCTCGCGCACCATGAAAGAAGGATTTTATGATAGCACAAGTTCCCGTAATAGCTCATTTTGTCGAAAACTGTTTTTTCTATGTGGATGACACGACAAAGCACGGCTTCATCATTGATCCGGGCGCGCAGGCAGAAAAACTGCTCGGCATGATCCGGGAGAAGGGCTGGATCATCGAAAAGATCCTGCTCACTCACGGCCATTTTGACCATATCGGCGCGGTAAATGAGATCCGTTCCGCCTTGAAGATCCCGGTGCTGGCATACAAATCTGACGATGATTATCTGCGGGATCCGGAATGGAATCTCTCCCCTTCATTTGGTTTATCCATCATCATCGAAAACACTGAAAGCATCACGGACGGTCAGATCATCTGTCTGGATGCCGATCCGGCGTTTTCCCTGAAGGTAATCTACACTCCCGGCCACACCACGGATTCCGTCATCTATTACTCCGAACGGGACCACGCCGCGTTCGT
>JAEENR010000013.1 GCA_016283885.1 Verrucomicrobiota bacterium | reverse complement strand
TACACACGAGCGACTCATGCCGCGGATATTTTGAAATTGATTCAGACCGGGATAAATCTTTTATCTGAAGAGGATAATTCGATCCTGAACCAATGCGGGATGCTGGGTAAACTGATGCAGGATGCATCCCGTTTGGATCCTAAAGGGTTAGAGACTATTCTGGAACAGTTGGAAATCTTGAATGGCCAGTTATATGATCTGCAGTCCGAAATCTCCAATTATGCGGATAAAGTGGATCTGGATCCTCAGGAACTTCAGCAAATGGAAGAGAGACAGAATCTTCTCAGTGGACTTAAACGGAAATACGGACGGACCCTGCAAGATGTTTTGAAATTTGGTGAAGATGCCCGCAAAAAATTGGAACAACTGGAGAATCGGGACGCGGAGCTGGCAGAGTTGAATGTGGAAATCGAAAAAGAGTATGCCTCCTTGTTAGAGAAAGGCAAACATCTTACGATGCTGCGAAAAAAATATATCCCCGCGCTTGAAAAAGAGATTTGTTCCTATTTGAAGGAGTTGGGATTCAACCGCAGTTTTTTCAAGATACAAATGGAACCTTTGGCGGGGGATAAGCAGAACTGGAAAAACTTAGAAAACGGACCGGACCGGGTCGAGTTTTTATTTGCCCCTAATCCGGGTGAACCGCCCAAACCATTGAAAAACACGGCTTCTTCCGGAGAGATCGCTCGTGTGATGCTGGCCTTGAAGACGGCATTGGCGGAAGCGGATTCTGTTCCTGTGTTAGTATTTGATGAGGTGGATGCCAATATTGGCGGAGAAACCGCGCTAGCCGTCGGAAGGATGATGCGAAAGATCGCAAAGAAAAGGCAGCTCTTTTGTATCACCCATCTGGCACCGGTGGCCGCCAGCGGCAGTACTCATTTTCGTGTGGAAAAAGTTGTCAAAAATAATAAGACCTATGTTCTGGCTCACCAGCTGGATAAAGAAGAACGGGTCGAAGAATTATCCCGTATGCTGGGCGGTCACACGGATGCCGCGCGAAAATACGCGAAAACATTATTGATGGATCAATCATAAAATGAAGGAATGCACGATATTATTAGCGACCCATAACAAGCACAAAGTGGAAGAAATCCGCTCAATGCTGCAGGAATACTCACAGAGCGTTGTTTACAAAGTGCTTTCTCTGGATGCCATTCCAGAAAAAGTGGAGATCGTGGAAGACGGGACAACTTTTGAAGAGAACGCTCTGGCTAAAAATGTTTCTTTGATCCGCTGGCTGTTTCATCAGAAATCAAATGTTATCGAGGAACTTTTCGCCAATGAAGAAGGCTGGCTGTTGGCGGATGACTCCGGTTTGGAAGTTGACGCGCTTCAGGGAGCACCGGGAATTTATTCAGCGCGTTTTGCCGCCAGTGAATTGGGAACCGGAATGGAAAATTCTCCGGATGAGGCAAATAATGCCAAGCTCTTGAGAGAGTTAAATGATGTTCCGATCTCTTCCCGCCAAGCCCGTTTTCGTTGTGTGATGGCTTTGACCCCTGTCTCCAATTTTGCTGATCCTTCGGATTTGATAGAACAGACAGAGTTTTTCTCCGGGAGTTGTGAAGGGCATATCGCGCTGGAAGGACATGGTAAAAAGGGGTTTGGCTATGATCCTTTATTTATCCCGGACGGATACACTCGATCTTTCGCGGAATTGGGGGAATCTGTCAAAAACTCGATCAGTCACCGTTTCAAGGCATTAAAGAATTTAGCAAATTATTTGAATCAAAAGTATAGATAAATATGACAAACCTTTGTGACAAGCAAAATGAACCGGACAGCCGCCAGATAGATATAGATAAGGTAGGGGTCAAGGGGATCCGATACCCGCTGCGGACGCTGGATAAGGCGCATGGGATCCAAAATACGGTGGCGGAATTGGGGATGTATGTTGATTTGCCCCGGCATTACCGGGGGACCCACATGAGTCGGTTTCTGGAAGTTTTGAATGAGCAGGGGAATTATTTTCACATTGATTCTATCCCGAAAATCCTCAAGGCTATTCGGACTAAGCTGAAAGCCCGCAAAGCCCATTTAGATATTGCGTTTCCTTATTTTGTAGAAAAAACGGCTCCGAAGAGCAAACAGCTTGGTTTGATGGATTATCTGGTCCGGTTTGAGGCTTCATCCGAAGGGGACAGCACCGATATAGTCATGATCGTTACGGCCGGAGTAACGACATTATGCCCCTGTTCAAAGGCGATCAGCCAGTATGGCGCGCACAATCAGCGGGGAAAAGTGACGGTGCACTTGCGCTCCAAAGCGGATATTTGGTTTGAGGATGTAATAGATATCATTGAAAGCAGCGGCAGCGGGGCTTTGTACAGTCTGCTGAAACGTGTAGATGAAAAATATGTAACAGAACGCGCTTATGAAAATCCTGCCTTTGTTGAGGACGTGGTGCGCAATGTTGCTCAAAAATTAAATGAACGCGAGGATGTTATCTGGTATTTAGTGGAGGCGGAAAATATGGAAAGCATCCATAATCACAATGTTTACGCGAGCATTGAAAAGCCTCATGCCTGACCTCTGATTTTGCGTCTTTTTTGAGACCGACGTTCGGAAAAGTATTTTATTTCAAATGATTTATGTAGAGTCTGGCGACTCGCTCGTCTCTGTGTCTCCATTGTAAAGTCCTGAAAGGACGGCCAGATTACAGGCAGGGGTGCAACCCCTGCAACGATGTCAACACCTGTTTAAGTCCCGAAGGCGACGACAGATAGAGTTATAAAAGAACCACGGATAGACACAGATACACACAGATAATTTATTCAATAACAATATATTATGTATAGACGGGCGATTCGCTCGTCTCCACGTCCCCATTGTTACCCGATCCCGTAGGGATTCTGACTGAAACCCCGCAAGGGGTGATCCGATTCTAGCCGGGGCGTGCGCTTGCGCACCCCCGGTAAAGGAATCCCACCAATCAAAGTCCCGATGGAACGACAGACGGAGTTATAAAAGAACCACTGATGGACAGGATTGTATTGCTCCACATTTTTTGATATTTTTTTAAGGGGTACCCCCACGGATGTCCCAGGTCTTCTGTTATAGTATGGATGAACAGGCTCATTAGAGCTGTGTTTAGTGTGCATAAGACAGTATCTTATGCCAGGAAAAAATCAAAAATGTAAAAATAGAGATTATGTCATATCAATATCCATCTATAGAATTGCTTGATTCGGTGGAACCTTATGTGGAAGAACCTGAATCGCAGGAAGAAATGAAACAGAACGCGGAAATCATTCGTCAGACTTTGGCTGATTTCCGGATCAAAGTCGAACCCGGTCCCATTACACAAGGTCCTACAGTCACGCGCTATGAATTCATTCCGGACAGGGGGATCAGGATGTCAAGGATCATAGAATTGAGCGGCAACATTGCCGCTGTGCTCAAGGCTGTCAGCATCAATATATTGGCACCCATCCCCGGGAAAAATGCCATAGGCATTGAAACGCCTAATAATAACCATGTT
>JAEENR010000012.1 GCA_016283885.1 Verrucomicrobiota bacterium | reverse complement strand
CCTCAGCGCGGAGGTGTGGACTGTTCGGCAGACGGGTTGTTCACTGGGCGAGAATGTGCTGAGACCGGGGCAGAAAGCGGAGTTTACTTTCTTTGTTAAACCGGAGCAGGATTTTAAGGGGAAAGTTCGTCTGGAGACCGTGCGCTACGGGATGCGTCCGCGGCTGGAAGAGCCCCGCAAGCCATCTGTTTACCGCATTGAGACTACGGGCGTTGTCGAGCAGGAGGCGGAGATCTCCAAAGAAGGAACCTTTTTGACTTTTGCGCCCGAAGTTGGGGAGCGTTTGGGCGGATATGCCCTGGTGATGGAACTGCAAGGCCGGGGGCGTGCTCTGGCGGCGGTGCTGGTCCGGATCGCGGCGGAATCCAATATCCGAAGACCCGTTTGCCCTTTCCTCCAGCCGGAGGATTATTTGACGGAGGAACATCCGCAAGTCCAAGGCAAAGAGTATGATGTTCTGCAAGTCTGGGCACTGGGCGCGGCGGCGGTCTCGATGCGGAGTGCCGGGACGCTCGAATTTCGTGACAGGCTTTTGCGGAACGGTTTGCCCTGGGTCACGGTTTGGGAGGACACGGGCATTTCCAGACACTCCGAAGATTCCCAAATAGTGATGGTGCTGGGCAATCTAAGGGGGATCTATGAGCCGGACAGGACACTTTTCCGCTCAGTTCCTTTGAACGCGGGAGCCAGTTTCGCTGTTGAAGATCCTCTGGGAGAGTTTGAAACATACGATTTCTATGGCAATCCTCTGGAAACGGTGGCCGGACGGATCACCTTGCCTTTGGGAGACCGGGCTTACTGGATAAAAAGCGGCGGCCGCAAAGGGAGTTTCAAACGGCTGCGGAGAGCGATCGAACAGGCCGACATCCGCAATACGGGGCCGGTGGAGCTGACGCCCCTGGACTTTACGGACTCGGTGACGAACGTGAACACGACTCTGAAAGTGCGTGTGGCCAATGTCATGAACCGTCCGCTGAAGGGAACGCTGCAGGCGCTGGTGCCGGGGATCGTTCTGGATGAAGACATTTTGAATGTAAAACTCAAGCCGTATCAAAGCAAGGTATTGGAATTCAAAATCATGCATAACCTCTCCCAGGAACGGATCGAAAATAATTATCCGATGGTGGTTGGCTGGAGCAGCGAAGGAGAGGCGACCCACAAGCACGCGGAGATCCTTCATGTGAACCAGGTCGCGCGGCTGACTCCGGTCCTGGACGGGAATCTGGAGGAGTGGAAGGATCAGCGGCCTGTCTCGGCTTTTGTGCTGGTGGAGCCTCACCCGGCAGAGAAACGGTATCAGCCTTTTGGCGACTGGCCGACAGTCCTGGAGCGGCAGACCGTGACCGCTTACACGGCCTGGGACGAGGATGGTTTCTATTTCGCGGCACAGCTGCCGGTCATGCCGTCGGAAGGGGACAGCATTGAATTGATTTTCAACGGGTTCCCGGAGAATAAAAAGACTTCTGCGGAGGCAGGATATTCCGCGGAGGAGACTTTGCTTTTCGCGCCGGAGCCGGATACAGATATCGTCATTTCTTCCAAAGAGGATCGCGCCGAATGGGTCGTGAAGAGGAACGTTTATGAATGCCGTGTACCCTGGAGCCAGATCCCGCAGATCCATGCGCTGATCCTGAAGGGCAAGCCGATCCGTTTCAACTACCGTGTCAGCGCGGACGGAAAGGTCTGGGAGCTGGCCTGCGGACGCAGTGTCTCCCGGCTCAAGAACCGCGGCGGAGAGCCTTTGCGCTGGTCGAATGAACTGCTTTTTGGAGTGGAAAAATAGTTTGGCACTTTTAAATTTATAGTTGTGGACTTTTTCGGATTTAGGTTACAATCAAACAGTTGTAGGTACTTATGAATCCTGTTAGTGCTTATATAGATGCTTTGAAAAAGAGCTTTGATTATCATGGGAGAACTTCCCGTGAAGAATACGAGATGTTCCTGGCGGCTGTTGGCAATATTATTGTCATTGTTTGTCTGGGAAGTTTTCTTATAAGTATCATTTCCGATGCTATGAATGGAAATACTCAGAATCACTTATACAGAGAGAGCGATTTCTCATGGTGGTTGAAAGCGTTCTTGATGTTGATTTCCTTTCTATTCATTCTGATTCTGCCTGTTTTTGGTGCGATGGCGCGTCGGTTAAATGATATCGGTTGGCCTTTCTGGCTGGCGTTTTCATTCTTAATTTTTCCGGGTGTGGGTTGGCTCTTCGTTATTGTTTTAGTGTGGATCCCCGGCAAGAAATAGATAAAAATGATTTATTGACAAAATGTTATGGAACTAATAAGTGCGTATATAGATGCTCTGAGCAAATATTTTGACTATCGTGGGAGGACTTCTCGCAGGGAATACTGGATGTTCATAATAGCGGCAATCGGTGTTCAAGTTATCGGCCTGTTTGTATGGTTGCTTGGGGGTACTGGTGGGGGTGCTAATCATCACTCCAGTATGGTAGCGAGTGCTGATTATAACTTCAACTTCAAGGATTTTATCTATCTTATATTTTATTTATTTGCATGGTATTCCGCTATTGGTCTGCCGGGTTTAGCTTTGATAGCGCGCCGTTTGAATGATATTGGCTGGTCCCGACGGTTGTCGCTGCTGGTTGTAATGTTCATGGTCCCGATTCCACCATTCATTTTCGTTTTATTTGCCCCCATTGTATTCATGTACGAAGAGTCGTCTCCATTAGTCTCTTTCATTGCATTGATTCCCATTACTATTTTTTGGTGTATTCCCGGTCGGAATGAGTAGTTTCTCCGGAAGGGGAAACAAAAGAACCGCGGCGGAAAGCCTTTGCGCTGGTCGAATGAACTTCTTTTTGGGGTAGAAAAATAATTTGGCACACTTAAATTTATGAGTGTGGACTTTTTTTCGGATTTCGGCTACAATCCAACAGTCGTAGATACCAGCGGTGCTAAGCGGTATCTGAAAAAGAAAGTAAAACAGTAAAGGGAAAGTATAGGTTATGAAGAAGTATGTGTGCGAGCCTTGCGGCTATGTGTATGACCCCGAACAGGGTGATCCCGATGGCGGGATCGCGCCGGGTACGGCTTTTGAAGATCTGCCGGATGATTGGGTCTGCCCGATCTGCGGCGTAGGCAAAGAAGATTTCAAAGCGATGTAAGCCGTTGGCGGAGGCCGCGGCAAAAAGAAACTGCCTTCTATAAGGAATTCCCGGAGGATGTCGTCAGTCCTTCCGTGTAATACATCCGACAACGGATTTTAAGCAAGTTATAACTAAAAAGAATATCATTATTATGAGTAAATATACTGGTACAAAAACAGAGAAGAACTTGAGAGAAGCCTTTGCGGGCGAATCCCAAGCCAGAAACAAGTACACCTATTTTGCTTCTGTAGCGAAAAAGGCCGGTTATGAACAGATCGCGGCCCTCTTTCTGAAGACGGCTGAGAACGAGAAGGAACATGCCAAGCTGTGGTTCAAAGCGCTGGGCGAACTGGGTGATACCCCGGCCAATCTGCTGGCTGCCGCTCAGGGCGAAAACGCCGAGTGGACCGATATGTATGCCCGCATGGCCAAGGAAGCCGATGAAGAAGGTTTCCACGATCTGGCCGAGCAGTTCAGAGGTGTGGCCGCCATCGAGAAGGCACACGAGGAAAGATACCGCGCGCTGCTGCATAATATCGAAGCGATGGAAGTCTTCAAGAAGAGCGGTGTGACGATGTGGGAATGCCGCAACTGCGGTCATATCGTTGTGGGTACGGAAGCGCCGAAAGTCTGCCCTGTCTGCAACCATCCTCAGAGCTATTTTGAGGTCCAGGCCAAGAACTACTAAAAGGAGACCGCATGAATATTTATAAATGTGAACATTGCGGTACGATCCTGGAAGAGATCAAAACCAGCAACGTTTGCTGCGGCAAGTCCATGAAACTGCTGGTTCCCGGCACCTCTGACGGCGCGGCTGAAAAGCATGTGCCTGTGTATGAGGTCAAAGATGGAAAAGTCTTTGTCAAGGTCGGTTCCGCGGAACATCCGATGACCGAGGCACACTATATCGAGTGGATCGCCATCGAGACCAATCAGGGTGTCCAGAGAAAGAATCTGACTCCCAGCAGCAAACCGCAGGCGGAATTCGCGCTGGTATCCGGCGAGACCGTAAAGGATGTTTACGCGTACTGCAATCTGCACGGTCTTTGGAAAGCATAAGCGTTAATCTGTCAATTCGCAGTAAACGATGTAATAAACATGGGGCCGCATGAGCGGCCTCTTTTTTTTTAAACACAAAACGTACATTTATCACAAAATAGCTTTTGAACATAATTATAGAAATGATTTTTATTATGAAGAAAAGTATCAGCCTGCTCTGTGCAATTATATTATGGGGCTTGTGTCCTAATATTCTTTCAGCAGCAAACATCGTTACGACTTATCAATGGCCTGTCGCCGCTGGACAGGCAAAGATATCTGATCATTACAAAGTGTATCTGACAGTAGATGGAGAAAAAGAACAGGAACTTCAAGTTCTTCAATCAGATCCTATCGTGACTCTACAGAAAAACGATGGTTCTCTGGGAGAAGATTGGTTAGCGGATTACACCAAACAGCGTTCTTTTTCATTTGTCTCTGTGTCTTATGATCCTGACAAGAGAAAGCATTTAACATTTAGGATCGAGAGCTTGGATGGCTATTCTAATAAAGATGTCGTCATTTCTCCCAAAAACTACAAGCTGTCTGCGTTGAATAATGGAGCATCCGTTTCTTTTTCGGTCAGTGAAGCCAGTAAATACATAGCTGTGGATTTTGCTGATCCAAACAATGTCGTTACGATCCCCGTAGGGCAAAACGGTGCAAATGAGTCTTATGATTGGATCAAGGATATGCTGTGTATATTTGTTGACCCTGTAGAAAC
>JAEENR010000110.1 GCA_016283885.1 Verrucomicrobiota bacterium | reverse complement strand
GTGTCGCGGCGTATATAGCAGAGTCCGCGGGCAACTTTGATCTTACCCAGGTTGCCTTCTTTCAGCCACGCGATGGCCTCCTGCAGACCGACGCTGGAGCGGCACTGTGTACCGGTCTGGACGATGCGCTCATATTTACGGGCGGCTTCGACCATGCGTCTGCCTTCGTTCACGTTATGGGAGACCGGTTTTTCTACATAAACATCCTTGCCGGCCTGACAGGCCCAGATGGTGCCCAGCGAGTGCCAGTGGTTAGGAGTTGCCATAGAGACGGCATCCACTTCCGGATCATCGAAAACATCACGCATATCAATGTATTTCTTGACCTTGATGCCCTTTTGATCCAGTTGGGCAGCCCGTTGATTCAGAATATTGGTGTCCACATCACATAAGGCTACGATACGCACGCCTTCGCACCTCAGCAGATCATTGATATGGTCATTGCCGCGGCTGCGCAGACCGATCACGGCTACGCGGATATCACTATTTGCTCCGATGGGATTGTC
Organism: Verrucomicrobiota bacterium; assembly: GCA_016283885.1. Classification (GTDB taxonomy): domain Bacteria; phylum Verrucomicrobiota; class Verrucomicrobiia; order Limisphaerales; family UBA1412; genus UBA1412. The sequence goes on along the minus strand of JAEENR010000110.1, from coordinate 3,594 downwards.
TATCGGTGTCTGTGCGTGAAGGTTATTTATCCAGGAAGGCATTGCCAGTGCACTGACTCCCAGCAAGGAGTTTTTCAGAAAGTTTCTGCGATTCAATTTGCTCATAACAATCTTGTTCTATAGCTGGGGAAATTTTAGCTTTTTCATCGTTGATTCCACAAGAAACTTTTTCCTGACAGGAGATTTTTTTATGAGATTATGGCAAATTACTGCCGAAACAGAGTTTTTTCAAGGAATGCATCCGCTGAAATGAATTGTCAAGAAGACTGTAAAAGGTTAGGTTGATGTCTGCAGCGGAAGAGATCCGCTCAAGAGAGTATATTACTGTTTATGACGATCGCAGTTTATCCGGGCAGTTTTGACCCGATCCATAATGGTCATATTGATGTGATCCGCCGTGCCGCACGTATTTTTGACAAAGTCATTGTTACGATTGCGAACAATGAGGCTAAGTCTCCATGTTTCACCTTTGCAGAAAGGAAAGAATTGGTGGAGAAATCGTTAGAAGATTGTCCTAATGTGGAGGTGGATACGCTGAATGGTCTGTTGATTGAGTACGTCCGCAAACGGGAAGCCAGCGTGATCGTCCGCGGTTTGAGAGCCGTGAGCGATTTTGAGTATGAATTTCAGATGGCCATGATGAACCGGAGACTGAATGAGAATATTGAGACATTCTTCCTGGTTCCCTCGGAAGATCATACGTTCATCAGTTCGCGTTTGGTCAAAGAGATCACGAGCCTGGGTGGAAATGTGGATTCCTTTGTGCCATTGCATGTGAAAGCCAAGCTGATCGAAAAACTGCTGAAAGTAAAAAATAAAACATCAAATACAAAAAAAGGCTAAAATATGGGAATTTTGATCCAGCTAAAAGATTTGAGGGATGAGGATATGATCCTGGAAGGAGAATTGACCCCAGAGGAATTGGAAATGCCCCATGATGACGAATGTGTGGATATGAAAGAAAATCTTCATTACCACCTTATAATCAATCGTCAAGGAGAGGATATCCTGGTTCGTGGCATTCTCAAGACTGCCTTGGATTGTGTTTGTGTACGTTGCCTGAAATCGTTTAAAATGCCTTTGAATATTCGATTCGATGACCTTTTGGCTTTGGAAGGTGAGGATAAAGTTGAGGTAAAAGATGATTGCATAGACTTGACTTACCGCGTCAGAGAGGATACTCTCTTGGCCTATCCGCAGCATCCGCTGTGTGAGAAAGGATGTGACCGGTTACCCAATGATCCGTCACACCGTATTGATAATCAAAAATTGGGTTCCGGCGCCGAAGAACAAGAATCTTTATCGGCGTGGAATGAATTGGATAAGTTGAAGTTGTAATAGGAAAAGAATATGGCTGTACCAAAAAGGAAACCGTCTCATAGCCGTCAGCGCATGCGTCGCGCTTACAATAGCGTTTTAAAGCTCCCTGAACTGGGTGTATGTCCGCAGTGCGCGGCTCCTTACCTTTCCCACAGGGTATGTCCTTCATGTGGATATTATAAAGGCCGTCAGGTTGTTACCGTCTCTCCTCTAGGCTAGAGGCAAAATCTTGGTCGAAGTGCGGGAGTGCGAAGGATAACAGATCGCATCCCGCTCGTCTCTTTATTATGCGGGTTGCTGTAGATGCAATGGGCAGCGATAACGGATCATCAGTGGTGGTTCGTGGTGTTCAGCGGGCTCTGGGGTCTGTCTATTCTATTTCCAAGCTCTATTTAGTGGGTGACCAAAAGGAGTTGGAAAAAGAATTAAGGGCTTGTGGCTGTAATGATTCTCGTATCGAGATCTATCATGCGTCACAAGTACTTTCAATGACAGATAAACCAGTGGATGGACTGAGACGCAAAAAAGACTGCTCTATCGCGCGTGCTACAGAACTAGTCAAAAAAGGTGATGCTCAGGTATTGGTTTCTGCTGGGAATACTGGCGGAGTTGTGGCATCAGCGCACATTCGTTTGCGTCCTTTAAAAGGAGTGGAACGGCCTGCCATTGCTGCGGTTATACCTGCACGGGATAATTCTTTTGTGTTGCTGGACGCGGGTGGATTCATTGACAGCCGACCTTCGCATTTGATGCAGTATGGTATCATGGGCAGTGTTTATTCCCGTGAAGTCTTGGGGTATGCCAAGCCTCGTGTGGGTGTGTTAAACATTGGGACAGAGGATGTAAAAGGAAACGAACTGACTCATGGAGCTTTCAATTTACTGTCGAAAGTGCATGAGGCGGGAATCATCAATTTTATCGGCAATGTCGAAGGACATGATTTGTTTGAAAATCGTGTAGATGTTGTTGTATGCGATGGTTTTATGGGAAATGTTGTCCTGAAGACCTGTGAAAGTTTTGGAGGTCATCTGCTGAAATGGATCCAGCATGAGATATCACGCAGTCCGACGCGGGTGATTGGAGCGATGCTGGCTCAGGGTGCTTTTAAATCTATCAAGAACCGTTTAGATCCGGAAAGTACAGGTGGTGCACCGATCTTGGGATTGAACGGTGTAGTGATGAAGTCCCACGGATCCGCCAAGGAAAAAGCTATTTACAATGCTATTCGCCTGGGGGTGAATGCCGCGAATCAGAATATCAATCAAATCATTATTGATGAAATAGCGGCGGCAGCATCCCTTGTGTCCGAAAAAGAAATAACGGCATAAAGCTATCTAGTTTGAAGTAGTTTACACTATCTGATCAAAAATGGAGAATCCAGGAATCCAAGAAGAAACTTTGCATTTGTGCAGAATAGCCGGAACCGGCTCTTATGTTCCGGAGCGTGTTGTCACGAACGCGGATTTTGAAAAAATAGTTGATACCAGCGATGCGTGGATCGTGGAGCGCACCGGCATCAGGGAAAGACGTTTTGCCGCGGAGAATGAATTTACGTCTGATATGGCAACAGCGGCTGCCCGCAAAGCGATAAAAAATGCCGGGATTACCGCGGAAGATGTTGATTTGATTATTGTTGCTTCAGTTTCTCCCGATAATATTTTTCCCTCGACGGCAGCTCGTGTGCAGAATAATTTGGGAGCTGTTAACGCAATCGGCTTTGATTTGGAATCTGCTTGCGCCGGTCTTATTTATGGTATCGAAGTGGGAAAGCGCTTTATTGCTACCGGGTTCAAAAACATTTTGGTGATCGGTGCTGAGAAACTTTCCGGAATGGTTGATATGCAGGATCGCAATACGTGCATCCTCTTTGGTGATGGTGCCGGAGCAGTGATCTTGCAGAGAGCAAACCAGGATACTGGAAGGATTTTGGCGACAGAGTTGGGATTGGATGGTAGCAGAGCGGAGATGCTTCAAGTTCCTGCAGGCGGCTGTCGGCTGCGCCCGACGCATGAGGTGTTGGATGCGCGGCAGCATTACATGGCGATGAGAGGCAAGGAAACTTTCCGGTATGCGGTGACTTATATGGTGGATTGCGCACGCAAGGTTTTTGAAAAGGCGAATTGCCTTGTAGAGAAACTGACTCTGGCTATTCCGCATCAAGCCAATTTGCGGATCATCAAGGCAGCGGCTGAAAGGCTGGGACTGAGGGATGATCAGGTTTTTCTGAATGTGGCAAAATATGGCAACACATCCTCCGCTTCGGTAGGAATCGCC
>JAEENR010000109.1 GCA_016283885.1 Verrucomicrobiota bacterium | reverse complement strand
GCGTCAGTACGTCCTTAGAACGGCCCGCACACGCTACTACATGAACATGGCCGAGGACAACGCCGCCCGCGAAATGGAACGTTTGGTCCACGCGCTGATCGCTCCTCTGGAACCTGAAGCCCGTGTCGTGGTCCAGTTCAAGAGAAAACATTGATATCTATGGATAAAAAGCGGATCGCGATCAGTATTGTTTTTTCCGTCATCTTCCTCTCCGCCGTCTTTTACAAAGTCCCGGTCCGGGAAGTCCTGCACGTTCTCAAAAACGCAAGTCCCTTCTGGATGGGCATTGCCGTCATCGTCATGGCGATGACCATCACTCTTACCGGTGTGCGCTGGGATCAGGTCCTGCGCGGTCAAAACTGGCATCTGTCCTTCTGGCAGGTCATTCGCGCCACCTGGTACGGCCACTGCTTCAACACCGCTCTGCTGGGACCGGCGGCCGGAGATATTTTCAAATCCACCCTCTTTGCCAAAGAACAGGATATTCCCCTGGTCGATCTTCTTTCCGCCTCATGGCTGGATCGTCTGCTGGCCGGTGTCGGCAGTATCCTTTTCGCGATCCTCGTGATCATCTTTACCCTGATGACGGGCGAGCGTCTGGAAATCGAACTGCCTTCAGTCAACCCATGGTTCCTCACCGCCGGCACTCTTGGTGCCGCCGCGGTCTGCTTCCTGATCTGGAAATTCCGTCTGCTAGATAAGATCGCCTTTGTCAAAAAACTCAAGGACACCTTTACCGCCGCCATCGTCAGGATGTACAAAGCCCCCGGACGCGCCTTGACCGTCATCCTTCTGGGCTGTGTGGGACAGATCCTGCTCAGCAGCATCCTGGCCTGGACACTGGCCTCGGTCACTCAAACCGATCTGCCCTGGGTGCAGATGCTCTGGGTCTTTCCGGTCATCGCCATGCTGGCCACGCTTCCCATCTCGGTGGGCGGAGTCGGTGTCCGCGAAGGTGCCTCTCTGGTTCTGCTGGGCAACTACGGTGTCGTCCAGGCCGACGCGGTAGCAGCCTCCCTCCTCTGCCTGGGCGTTTACTGGCTGAACGCCGCCATCGGTGCCATTCTCCTCTTCGTGGGCAAACCCTCTCAAAAAACAAACGTAAAAAACTAATATAGAGTATATTGTAGATGTACAGCCAACACATCTCCATTATAAAGTCCTGAAAGGACGACCAGATTACAGGCAGGGATGAAGCGAAGCGAAATCCCTGCTCGACATCAACAACTGTTTAAGTCCCGAAGGTGACGACAGACGAATCCCCACCACCTCCATAATCAAATCCTGTGAATCCTGTCATAATAAAAATATCTGTGCATATCCTTTAATTTGCTCTGTCGTCCCATCGGGACTTTGATTGGTGGAACCTGTTACCGGGGGTTATGCTTCGCTCACCCCCGGCTGTAATCGAATCGCCCCGTCGGGGCTTTACAATGAACCCCGTTCCGGGGTTTTGATTCGGTTCGCTTCGCTCAAATAACACGAAAAAAATCCCCGGTGGGATCAACCATCGGGGATCTTTGTTTTCAGCTCAAAAAGCCTTTATTGGACCGGAGTGAGAGCCAGACGGAATCCGCTGCCCCAGTATTTTTCATCGGGTGTCCAAGACCATCGGGTTGCCGACCGGCAGTCGTTCGCACTATCGTAGTAGCAGCCTCCGCGATGCACACGTTCCGTACCTGTGGCCGGTCCCGTTGGATCTTTTACCGGAGTGGACGAATACACTCCATACCAGTCTAAACACCATTCATTCACATTTCCGTGCATATCATACAGTCCCCAGGCATTCGGTTTCTTCTGTCCCACAGGATGCAGTGTATCATTGAGTGTCCCATCGGCGTAGAAATAATACCAGCCCACTTCATCCAGGTTAGGACATGCGGCAGTAGATGTCAGATTCTTTCCATTGTTCAAAGCGGTCGTTGTTCCGGCACGGCAGGCATACTCCCACTGAGCTTCTGTAGGCAGTGTATATTTATATCCCTCCGGCAAACGACCCGCCGACTTCTCGGTTGATGTCAGTTTCTCGCAAAACGCTATCGCGTCATTCCAGCTCACATAGCTCACAGGCAGATTCGATCCTTTTATATGGGAAGGATTTTTACCCATCAGGGCTTGATATTGACCCTGGGTGATTTCGTACTTGCCGATCCAGAAACCCTTTGACAATGTCACTTCATGCAGAGCTTCTTTATCTTCACTGCCCTCTTTAACTCTGGGCCTGCCCAGTTCATCTCTGGGACTGCCCATCGTAAAGGTTCCCCGCTTGATCCAAATCATGGGTATGGCCGCACTCTGCGGCAGGATGACCTTGAAATCCTTGCTGGGAGCCGGTACCACAACCACGCGAAATCCGATGGTCGAGGAGCAATCATTTTGGGTCCATTCCATCCGGGCGGCGGAACGGCATCTCCACGCATCGTAATTCCAGCTGCCGCCGCGAGTCACACGATAAGTACCCTTGTCAGGCCCCGTGGGATCGGTCACAGATGAAGACGAATAAGCTCCATACCAGTCTGAACACCATTCCCATAAATTTCCGTGCATGTCGTATAGTCCCAAAGCGTTGGGTTTCTTCTTCCCCACGATGGAGACATTCCCATTCCCCGTCCAGCTTCCATGTGCATCAAACTCTCCGGTATTGTACCCGTACCATGCCACTTCATCCACTTCAGGACATTTCGTACTATCTGACAGATTTTTTCCGCTGTTCAGAGCCGTTGTTGTCCCGGCGCGGCAGGCGTATTCCCACTGGGCTTCGGTCGGCAGAGTATATTCATACTCCTCCGGCAGAGTCCCGTTCTCCCACAAGATCTTTGTCAGTTTTTCACAGAACTCCTTCGCGTCATTCCAGCTCACATTGTACACAGGATAATTAAAGCCTATGTTATGATAATCTCCCCACGGATCCGGCTGATCAGATGGATTCTTCCCCATGACAGCCTGATACAGTCCCTGGGTCACTTCATACTTGCTCATCCAGTAACCGCTTGTCAGTGTGACCTTATGCGGAGTCTCATACCAGGCCCGGCCCACCTCGTTTTCGGGACTGCCCATCGTAAAGGTGCCCGGCTCGATCCAGATCATATCCAACTTCTCACGCTTTACCTGGGACGCAGCATTTTTCCCCGGCTCAAAAGATTCTCCTGATCCTTCTGATTCTCTGGCACAGAAAAAAAGCTTTTTGTCTGTGGTTTTTATCTGGTAAGGACTGGAAGCGGTTTTCACTTCGGTCCAGTTGACAGCGTCACTGCTCTGATAAAGTGTTCCCGTATAAGAGATCAGCAGATTCGATCCCTTTATTTCACAGCTGATGGTCGGACTTGCCGCCTGTGCGACAGCCGCCGTTAATGCCACCCCCAAAAGGTTAGCTATAAATATTTTATTCATAACAAAAGTGAGCCATTATCCATGGATCCCATAAGGAGATATAGCACATACTTTCCAAAAGCACAAGAGCCAATGTATGGCTCTGCCCTACTTGCGGGACTGAGGCACGCGGGGTGTGTTATCCACGGAACCATTATTATTTAACAACTTATCTGTGTTAATCCGTGATTCTAAAAAAATCCCCGGCGGGGTAAAAACCGTCGGGGATTCTTCGTTTTCAGCTCAAAAAGCTTCTATTTGACCGGAGCCAGCGCCACGCGGAAGCCGATAGCCTTGTCAGGGTAGTCGGGGGAGTAGTCGCCCCGAGCCGCTGAACGGCAGCGGCTCACGTAGTTGTACCAGCTACTGCCGCGTTTCACGCAGGTCCAGCCGCTAATAGGACCCGTAGGATCTACTACTGC
>JAEENR010000108.1 GCA_016283885.1 Verrucomicrobiota bacterium | reverse complement strand
CAGAGAGGAAGACAGCTCATTGGAGACATCATCCCCCAGCCTGCCCCCTTGGATCTGGTTCAGACCGATGTGCATGAGACCGCGCAGGAAAGTCCCGGCCGTGACAATAACGGTTTTCCCGTAAAAATCCATCTGTAAAGCCGTGTGAACCCCCGCTACCCTGCCCGATTCCAGGATCAAACCGGTCGTTTTCGCCTGTTTCAGGTGCAGATTGGGTTCCCGTTCGCAGACCCATTTGCAAAGAAATTGATACGCTTTTTTGTCGCACTGAGCGCGCGGAGCCCGTACAGATGGGCCTTTACGCATATTCAGCATCCGGAATTGAATGGCGGACATATCGGTCATTTTAGCGATTTCACCACCCAACGCATCGATCTCACGTGCTAAATGACCCTTTGCCAAGCCACCCATAGCCGGATTGCACGAAAGTTGTCCGATCGTGTCCAGATTCAAAGTCAGCAGCAGCACACGCGCACCCAGACGAGCCGCAGCCAGTGCCGCTTCGATACCGGCATGACCCGCGCCAACCACAATGACATCATATTTTATGGGAAACCTGTTCGCCATTCCTTATAGCCCCGCTAAATAATAGGAAGAAACCCGGCTTCTGTAAAGAAAACGATTCAGCCAGGGCATAAGTTATAAAAAATTGTTCTACGTGGAACAAATCAGAAACAACCTTTGAAAAGAGGCTCATTGTTCCACGTGGAACATTTTCACCACGAAAAAGGGAGCATTTTCATTTAAGAACTCCATTTTCCGAGTGTTGGGATACCAGAAAACGATCAAAACGCTTTATAGGGCATTTTAGAGGGCTTTCTATCAAAATAGCCTTTAAATAAGTTTTAATTATGTTTTGTGTTTATGTTTAGTTATGAATTTTGTTCCACGTGGAACAATAAAAAAGCCCCGGTGGTCCGGGGCTTGTTTTTCAAAAAGGAACCTTAGCAGACGATCTGATAGGCTGCCTTCGTGGGATCCTGGTTGAAGGTTTTCTCCACATAACGATCCGCGTTGCCGGCCAGATGTTCGCACAGCTTGAAGATGGTTTCCACATCTTCCTCGCAGCCGATGGCCTTGGCGATCTGTTCGGCAGTCTTGGCTTTCTTCGGATCGGGCTTGCTCACTTTGTTAGCGATCAGATAAGCCTGGACTTTTGCTTTCAGCTTCAGGATCTCATTCGCGGCTTTCTTGCCGGCTTCCACACCGGGCTGATGGTATGCGTTGATGTTGATCAGCGAAGCGTAGAATCCCACCGCGCGCTCATAAAGTGCGATCAAAACTCCGACCTCGAAAGGGGAGACATCGTTGATCGTGATCGTGATGGATTCACGGCCGCTCTCGAAAAGCGCCTGGCGAGTGCCCAGCAGGAATCCCTGCAGATAGTCGCCGGAACAAACACCCGGTTCCACGGGAATGCTGGTCGTCTCACGGTCTTTTTTCACTTCGATGAATGTCACAAAGAAATTGTTGAGACCATCCCGAAGCTGCTGCACGAACGCGTGCTGATCCGTGCTGCCTTTGTTGCCGTACACCGCGATCCCTTGATGGACTTCCTTGCCGTCCAGATCCAGAGCTTTGCCCAGCGATTCCATGATCAGCTGCTGCAAATATCTGGAAAACAGTTCCAAGCGGTCTTTGTAGGGGAGAATGACCATATCTTTGGAGCCTTTGCCTTCGCCGGCATAGTACCACATCAGGGCCAGACGCATGGCCGGATTATCCAAAGAGGGGAGACGGGTGATCTCATCGCAGGACTCCGCGCCGCTCAGGAAATCTTCAATATCGATCCCTTGCAGGGCAGCCACCAGCAGTCCGACCGCGGAGGTCTCACTGGTGCGTCCGCCAACCCAGTCCCACATCGGGAAGGTCTCGATCCAGAACTCGGCGATCTCGCTCAGAGCACTGCCGGTCATTGTCACGGCCACGGCATGATCTTCAAAACAAAGTCCGCGCTTCTCATAAGCGGCCTTGGCTTCCAGCATCCCGTTGCGGGTCTCTTTAGTGCCGCCGGATTTGGACACTACTACGCAGAGGGTCACATCCAGATCGTCCCCGATCTCGGCCAGTGTCTTGTCCATGCCGTCCGGGTCGGTATTGTCAAAGAAATAGATCCGCATCTGATCTGTGGAGGGATTTCCCAAAGCACGGGCAACAAACTGAGGACCCAGCGCCGAACCGCCGATACCAATCAAAAGTATGTTTTCAAAAGGACCGCCCGCGCCTTCGATCTCGCCGTCATGCACGTCATCCGCAAATTCCAGGATCTTGTCCAGAGTTTCTTTGATTTCTTTCTTTAAATCCTCATTGGGAGCCAGTTCCGCATTCCTCAGCCAGTAATGACCGACCATGCGTTTTTCATCCGGATTGGCAATTTTGCCTTTTTCCAGTTTGGACATATCGTCAAATGCCTTGTCTATCAAGGATTTGTTCTTTTTAAAGAAGTTTTCCGGAAAATTCATCCGGCTGATGTCCAGGCTCAGGCCCAGCTCAGGATATTCTGTGTAGTATTTCTGGAATCGTTCCCAGAGTTTTTGCTTATTGTATGAACTTTTCATCGTTTCGGTTCTCCAACCGGCCGCAAAATATCACAAAATTCACCGTAAGTGGAGATTTTTTATTTTTCCGGACGCATAAGAATGATACCCTGAGCGCCGGTGGACGGTCAACCGATGGAAGAAATCAAAGAACTGTGTATCATCGCCGGCAATCGAAATCTGCCTTTTGTTGTCGCGGAACAAGCCCGCAAGGCAGGCATGGAACGTATTACGGCCATTGCCTTTGACGGAGAGACGGATCCGCGGATGTCGGAAGCGGTAGATGAGATCCGATGGGTCAAAGTCGGCCAGGTCAGCAAGACCTTGCGCGCGATGAAAGATATGGGCGTGAAATACTGCGTCATGGCAGGACAGGTCGCGCCGTCGAATCTTTTCCATATCCGTCCGGATCTGCGTGGTGTGATGATCCTGATGAAACTTAAAAAACGCAACGCCCACACGATCTTCGGTGCGATAGGGGACGAGCTGGAAAAGGAGGGGATCACCCTGATTTCCGCCGTGCCCTGGCTGAGACCCGTCATGCCGGGAGAGGGTTTTACCGCCGGAGTCACCCCGTCGGATCAAGTGCGTTCGGATGCCGAATACGGCTTTGATATCGCGAAAGCCATCTCCAAACTGGAGATCGGCCAGACCGTTGTCGTAAAAGAGGGAACCACTTTAGCCGTAGAAGGTTGGGAAGGAACAGACGCCTGCATCAGCCGCGGAGGCGAACTCTCCGGAGGGAAGGGGGCCGTTGTCGTAAAAGTCGCTCGCCTGAACCATGATATGAGGTTCGACATTCCCTGCGTGGGGATGAAGACCCTGGAGAACTGCAAAGGCAAAGGCATCTGCGCAATCGTCTTTGAGGCGAATAAGACCCTCCTGCTGGATCAGCCGGAAATCTGTTCCTACGCCAAAAAAATCGGCATCACTCTGATGAGCTACAGCAAACCCGAAGCACAGCTGTAACTCATTTCAACGGCAAAAGCGGCTGCTCCTGTTCCAAACGAGGCACCTCCGGGATCGTGGCTTCTTCGATCGCTTTGAATATCTGCTCGAACCACCAGCGGGCCTGACTTTTGGTCGCGCGCGGTTCTCTTTTTGTCTTTCTGTTCGTCACCGATGTGAAAAGTAATTGTTGTCTTTCCATATAACGCTTTCCTTTCAAAAGCGGGTCTATTTTTCCACAAGGGCTAGGACATCTATAGTCCTACCCCAAAAAATTTTTTAAAATTTTTAAATTTTCCGACCAAGGGATTTGTTTCTTGATTCCTTCGGAGAATAAGAATACCTTTATCCACGCAGAGTGTGAAATCTGAACAGACAACATTGACACGCGGGCTTCTCTTTTTCGCAGTGAAAGAGGAAGCGGCTCCATTGGACAAATGGCTCCAGCATCATGGATGGAAAGTCACCCTTTCTCCGCAGGGCAGGGGAGAGATCGACTATACCCGTGAGGGCCGCATTCTGCGCCGGATCCTGA
>JAEENR010000107.1 GCA_016283885.1 Verrucomicrobiota bacterium | reverse complement strand
GTTTTGTCCGCGGCCCAGGTGGCTGCCGCCGCGGCAATGACCGCCGCCGCGCAAAGCAGATGCTTCAACGTCTTTTTCATACGCGGGAAATGTTAATGGAAGGATCGCTTTTTCTCAAGAAGAATTACGGAGAAAAGCAGAGAAGAGGATTTCCCTGTCACTCTCCGATCGCCAGAAACCAGCAATAAGAACAGATCGCGAACCAGAGCACAGTCAGAATGACATTGGTCAGTGTGTGGAGGATCCATTTTTCCGGAACTTTATTGAGCAGGAATCCTGCAAAAATGCCTCCCAGAAATCCTCCCAGATGCGCGGAGAGATTGACCTGCGGATCCGGGGAGAGTCCCGTCAGGATGAAGATCAGCACCGATGCGGAAAAGGCGGAGATCCCGACTTTGGCCGGCAGATTTTTCTTGCTGATCAGCGGCATCAGATAAACGGACAGGATGCCCAGTACGCCCATCACCACGCCGGAAGCTCCCAGACTGGCATATTCCGTGGGATGGATCAGCAAGCTGAGCAGATTGCCGCAAAGCCCCGCCAGTGTTGCGGCCAGCAGTGTCCAGCCGATGCCGTAGCGTCCCATAGCCAGACCAAACAGGGGGAAACCCAGACTCAGATTGCTGGCCAGATGGCCGATATCGCCGTGCAGGAAGGTGGCCGTCAGCATCCGCCACCATTCGTTATGCTGAAGGATCTTGTCGGAGTCCATCAGGGCGCGCGCTTTGAGTCCGTCATGCGCCAGATAGTTGAGCAGATAAGTCAGTCCGGTGGGCAGCGCCCAGTAAAACGCGCCCCAGTTGAACAGCTGACCGCGCATACGGAACGTGTCATCACTCCAGCCCCAGTTGCGGTTCTCCACCAGGTAAAGATGGATGATTTCCAGCGAGCGCGCGTAGTCTTCCGCCTTTACCATCAGGAACCAGCGCTGTTTGTGCGGAAAAAGGATGGTGGACTCGATCTTCTGGCTCGTCAGCACCAGACTCCACTCCATGACGATTTTTTTGGAAGGAGCCAGAATGAGTTTGTTTTCCTCCTCGATCTGCGGCAGATCGTCCGGCGCAAGCTGCCGGATGTCCGGGATCGTGAGGAGAGGCTCTTCTTGTTTCGGAGCTGTGCGCGTCCGCCGCTGATGGAAGCGCGGATGTCGGAGCCGCTCGGCACGGTCGGGAGCCGAAAAGCGTCGGGGAGAAATCTTGCGGTGAGGACGTGTGTTCTGAAAATGACCCTGCCCGGATCCTTCGTGTGAGGAACCGGGCAGTGGATCATGTAAAGGGCTTTCAGCCATTTTCCCTGTCAGCGGAGGGAACCGCCTCAGATATTATGCGGCCGGAGCGGTCGCGTTTTCGGGCTCAGCCGGAGCGGACTCAGTGGAGGGATCTTCTTTTTTCTTGTCAGCTGCTTTGGTCGCTTTGGCGGCCTTGGCAGAACCCGTCGTGTTGATCACACTCTGCTGCGGAACGTTGAATTCCGAGGCTCCTATGCGGATATTGCTCGGACCGAAACCGTGGAACACACGGACGCTCTTGGAATTCCAGACCGGCAGTCCATCCTGGCTTTGCAGCGTAAACAGGACCGGCTCGCTGTATTCCACATCATTATAGAGAGACGCGTTGAACGCGATGAAATCAGCGGATTCGATCACGAAACCGTATTGCGGGATCACAAAGTCTTTCTTGGTGATGGAGACGGAGCGGTAAGGTTCTTCACCGTAGTTGACTGTGGCCAGAACGGTCTTGCCGCCGCCTTGGAACACGGAGCGTGTCACCATCTTGTCCGGAGTCAGATAGTCGAAACGGACCAGCTGCATCTCGGCGGTAAGCTTGTTCAGCGGCGAAAGGATCTCATGCGTATTCTTCACGAACACATCGAACGGATGTTTACCTTCGCCCCAGCCTTGTTTGGCGGAGGTGTAGATCGCTTCAGGAGCGACTTCCTGATTTTCGGGAGCCGTGTAGTTTTCCCAGTACAGATGGGTGGGCACGGAGTGATGATACAGGGGACGCCCCAGCGCGATGTGGCGCAGGACGAACGCGGCGGACTTGTTGATGTCATAGCCGTATTTGCCGTAGGCCGCGATGCAGTCGTGATAGATCATCTCGAACAAAGGCAGGAAGGTGGCTCCCAGATCTTCTACGTTGAAAGTGTGGAAATCTTTGCCGGACACACCGGTGATCCCCTCAAAGAAATCAGCGTGCGGGATAGCCCATTCACGGCCGTCTTCACTGCCGAAGATGCCGAATACACCACGGGCGTAATCGCTCAGCTTGCAGCGCCAGTAGATGTCTCCCTCGAAATCGATCGGGTGAGCCTTGTCGTAGCACTCTTCCAGACTGCCGGCGTAGGTGGTGTCAATGAAGTAGGAACGTGCCTGGGTGATCTTGAGCACTTCGGGCAGATTCTGCGGACGGCTGGCCAGTTCCACAGATGCCTTGGAGCAGGTCAGATAAGGACGGCCGCCGGCCCAGACTCCGCCGGGCTTGATGGAACCGTCCAGCTTCTTGGAGAGATATTTTTCATCCCAGCTGGGGGCATCTTTATACATATCCTGATAGTTGTCATGCAGACAAGCGGTATAACCGGCGTTTTGGATCATCCAAACGGCTTTGCGCAGTCCCCAGTTGCCGCCGCATTCAGGAGCTGCGGGCAGGATGTCCGGGTGCTGGTTGTCATAACCTCTGTGGATCCAGCCGCCCATCGTGAAGAGGACGTTGTCCATTTCCAGATCGTTCTTCAGATGCTCAGCTACCTTGCCGGCTTCTTCAAAGGTCCAGTTGACCGTTACGGAAGTCTCTTTCTGGCTGGCTTCATCCATGCGGCGGTCCAGAACGCTCCACAGTTTGAAATTGGTCGCACCGAAAAGGGCTTTGCGGCTCTTGTTCTCGGCGGTCTTCTTGGACCACGGAACATAGGTGCCGTTCTTCTTAGCGAAGCTGTCCAGATAATCCTGCGTCATTTCATTGAAATCGCCCTTGCCGCTGAAATAGATGGTGAATCCGCCCGGATTCTTCTTTTGGGTGAGGCTGGTGCTGAGGGTCTGTTTGCCCTGTTTATCCACCACGCTCTTGATGCCCAGCACGGTATAGGGATCATCCCAAGTGATGAACGCGCCTGTGTTGTTCTTCATCAATCCCCAGAAACGGACATGGCAGCCTTCATAGACACTGTCGCCGAACTCGCGCTCAAAAGCCTTGCCGGAATTCGCCGGCACCAGGATGCCTTCGCGCACCGGGATCAGCACTGCGCCGTTCGTGTCCTCGGAGGTGATCGGCAGGACATCGTCAAAAATCTTCAGCGAAACGATGTTCAGCTGTTTGGCAGGATGGATGGTGAACTTGATGGCAGGCTGAGTCTCCACCGGAGTCGCCAGGATCAGCAGATTTAGATCCGCGATGTCGGGATTCGGACGGAACGTCAGGAGCAGCCCTTTTTCGTAAGTCTTGACTTCGCAGTCCTTCAGTTCAGTGGTGAATATCTTATCATCTACTTGATAAGAGATCTCCCCAAAACCTTTTTCGCCGCTGGTCCAGATCTGACCTCCCCGGTTGCTGCTGGTTTTTTCTTTGATATACCATTCTCCCGTGGAAGGGATCACTGTGAAGTCCAGATAGAAGGACTCCATTGTAGTGGATTTAACAGGTTTATCTAAATTGACAACATTCTTTTTGGCAGGACCTTTGGTAAGGGGTTCCCGTACCGTGGCTGTTGCCGCCGCGTTGTCTGCCTGGGCAAAGATGTAGCCGCTGCCGCTGCTCAGCATGATCGCCGCGGCGCAAAGTACAGACAGATTTGAAATCCAAGATTTACACATCATACCACCACCATTGTAACAAATATCGCTAACTGTTAAAACCAAAAACAGATAAGAATGAAATTTTTTTATGCACGGGGTTTCTCCGGTTCCGTTTTGCCCAGAAGCGGATTTTCCTTATTCTGTCCGCAATGCTCGCAGTACGGCAGGAGCGTGTGGCGGATCTTGCCGCAGTGTTCGCATTTATCGTAGAGCAGTTCTCCGCATGCCGGACATGTATAAGGTTCTATTTCAATATCTTTCGTATTGACATTCTTCCCGTTTAGGACACTGTTTGCCGAGTTGCGGGTCCAGAACAGGAACTTCAGCGGGCCGATCCGAATGGGATATTCACACACCGGACACAGGAACCGTTCATAAGCCTGACTGTACTGCAGCATCAGCCGTTCCGGCTTGGGCGCGACCGAAAGTTTGACCAAAAAACTCAGTAAACGGATGATGATCAGAATCGAAGCTACGATCAGGATGTACTTGGACCACTGAGAGGGGAAGTATTCATGCACGGAGATGAATACATGCAGCAGTGTGGCGCATCCCAATGCCAGCATCAGTGGTGTCACCAGCGGACCGCGTTTGCGCAGGAAGATGATGAAGAACACAAACAACAGCGGCAGCAGGAGAGCCAGCTCCAGCATGGCCTGAACAAGACGATGATTCTTGTGCCTCTTGTTAAGTTCTTCCTGAATAGCGTTTTCCTGATTCTGCTGTTGTTGGAAAAGGTTTTGCTGTTCCTGGATCACCTGCTGGCGTTCCTGTGTCAGGGTCAGGATCCGGTTGTTCAGCTCCTGATAATCTTTCTGAAAGTCGAGGAACTTGTCCATCGTCTCTTTCATCTGACCGTTTTGGGCAATGCCGGTCTGCTTATTGAGCTGATTCAGAGTCTGTTCCAGGTTTTTGGACGAGGAAGCCTTCAATTCCCGTTCTTCTTGAAGCGCTTTCAGATTCGCGTCCAGAGTCTTTTCGCGCTCTTTCAGCTGGTCTTCCTTGGCCTTCAGATCCGGATTCTGCATTTTGTTATAAACATCCTCATAAGAAGGCTCTTTCATCGAGCGGATGTCCGAAATGACCAGACTTAGCAGGGAATAGAATAAAATGCCTGCCACGATCGTCAGCAGCAGGATCATCATCCGGACACCCCAGGTGCCCTTCTTAGCGTTCAATTTCAGTTTTCCCATAATTTTTTCCTTTCAGTGTTTTTTTATTCCTTTCTAAAGACTTTATACGGAGCGGCCTGCGCCACCGGTTTGATGACCATTTCATCGATACAGACATGAGCCGGACGTTTGGCCAGCCAGAGCATTGTTTCGGCAATATCTTCCGCGCAAAGCGGATGCACGCCCCTGTAAACGGCTGCCGCTTTCTCCGTGTCGCCCTTGTAGCGGACCAGCGAGAAATCGGTCTCCGCCATGCCGGGATCCAGACTGGTCACACGCACGGGTGTGCCGCACAATTCCAGCCGAAGTGCCTTAGTGATTTGCAGTTCAGCGGCTTTTGCCCCGCAATAGACACTGCCGCCTTCATAAGCGATGCGTCCGGCGATGGAGCCCACATTGATGATCGTGGCACCCTCGGTAGTCAGCATCAGGGGAGCGACTTTGCGTGTCACACGCAACAGCCCCAGCACATTTGTCTGGAGCATCGTTTCCCAGTCCTCGTCCTTGCCGTTCAGCACGGTATCCACTCCCAGCGCGCCGCCGGCGTTGTTGATCAGGACCTGGACTGATTTTGTAGCCTGGGCGATCGTGTTGCCGAAATCTTCAACACTTTCGGTGCGAGTGACGTCCACCGGTACGACCAGAACCGATCCGGCACCGGCTTTGCAGGCCAGCATGGCGGTCTCGTTCAGACGTTCCACACGGCGGGCACCCAGGATCAAATGCGCCCCTTCACCGGCAAAAGCCACAGCCGCCGCGCGTCCGAACCCGCTGGAGGCTCCGGTGATCACAACATATTTATCTTTCAGATTCATGGTATTATTCCACTAATAACTTCAACTTCCCCAAGGGTAAACCATTTCACCCGGAAGTCAAAGTAAAAAAACGGGAACAAAAAGTATAAAAGTGTGATAAAAATCGGAATTATGTATAATTGTGTGAGAGAAGCCGTGGAAAATTTCTCCAAAACTGGAATTGAAACGGAACAATTAATCGGTCTGGCTTTGAAATAAAGTGTACTTTATATGCGTATTTCACATATAATATGTTGACAATACATGCGGAATATATATGATTTTTGCGCATAGAGGTCATCATGCCTAAAGTAAGTACCAATATCAATCTGGATGCCGATTTGAAAAAGAGAGCGCAGGAATTGTTCGCGGATCTGGGGATGGATCTGACAACAGCCGTGACGCTTTTTATCAAACAGTCTCTTCGCGAACAGTCCATTCCTTTCAAGATAGCGCGGGAAAAGTACAACAGCGAAACAGAAGCCGCGCTGAAGGAATTTGAGCAGATGCGGTCCCATCCGGAGAAATATAAACGCTACCCGTCTTTCAAAGACGCGATGGATGATGTTTTGAAAGATGTTTGAAGTCGTTCTTTCTAATCGCTTTAAAAAAGATTTAAAGCTGGCAAAGAAGCGAGGTTATAATTTAGAACATTTGAATAAGGTCATTGACCAGCTGGCCAAAGGAGAACAACTCGACAGCAAATATCATGATCACGAGTTGATTGGAAACTATTCCGGGTTTAGAGAGTGTCATATCGAGCCGGACTGGTTGCTTATCTATAGAATAGAAGGAACGTTATTGATTCTTTTTCTTTCTCGAACAGGAACTCATTCAGATTTATTTGATTGAACAAAAAAGACGCGAGAATTTCGCGTCTTTACAGTTCATCTTATTGTAAATCAATAATTTATTTGTGTATATCCGTGATTCTATTTCACGCCGGGGTCATAGACTTTTGTACCGCTGCGGATGGCTTCATAGACACGGGCTTCTTCCCGGGCGCGGGCTTGGTATTTTTCTTCGGCTTTCTGGTGTTTGGCCCAAGGGACGAAGCCGTCCATATCAGCGCGGGGTCTCTGCGCCAGCTGGTCCTTGCCGGACCGGATGATGTCCAGAGCTTCCTGGTATTCCGGGCTGTCCTTATCTAAGTTCTTCAGGATAGGACTCTTTTCGGGACGGTCAAAGTACACCTGAGCCGCCTGTCTGTCCCGGTGATTGTTGGAGATACGGACTCCGGTCAGTTCCTGGAGACGGTTCCGCTGGCCGAAGCTGATGGGTGAGCGTCCGCAGAGGGTCTCCGGGTAGGCGTTGTCGTAATCCGGATAGTAAACGGCATTGATGTCTATCCAGGTCACCACACGGTCGAATTCTTCCGGGGTCAGATTCACATTGTTGTGATGGTTCTGTATCTTTTCCACGATCTTGGAGGCATGGCTGCCCCAGGAATAAGGTTCCTGGATGGCGGCCGGACCCGCGCCGATGGCTTTGATGACATCGGTGCGCCAGAGATCGGTGTAGGAGGCGTTGAAGGGGATGGATTTATCCGCGGCCAGGATCAGTTTTTCCCCGGCGGGCTGACCCACATCATGGCATCCGGCGCAGTTCTTGGTAAAGACCGGCTGGACTTCCTTTAGATAGTTGAAGTTACGAGGTTCACCGTACCAGCCTTTCAGGGTATCGGGTGCGCGTTTGACGGCTTTGGGCTGAGTGGCCGCGGGCGGAACAGCTCCCACACGGTTTTCATGGCAGCCCACACAGCCCTGGGTCTCGCCGGGCTGGATGATGGTCCCGCTGCGCATGGACTGGATCATCATGCCGTCCTTGTCCAGTAGCTGGAAGTACACAAAACGGTTGGCCGGTACCTCGAAATAGGCCGAGCCGTCGTCTTCCACGGGAACAGTCCCCAGGATCCGCTTGTTTTCAAAAGAATGCCAGTTCATGGCCGGAGCTTCCTCGCCCTGACCGAACCAGCCATCGTTCCAGGTGCCGAATGACCGTTTCTCCGGGGATTCCACCACACGCAGATACTTCACCGCACCAGGTTCGACACCTTTCATGTGCGTGCCGATATAGACATTTTGCACATAGAACTTGCCGGTGGTGCTTTCAAAATCGCGTGCCGTTGGACGCACAGGCGGCATCTGGCGCGGCG
>JAEENR010000106.1 GCA_016283885.1 Verrucomicrobiota bacterium | reverse complement strand
AGCGGCGGCAGGATAGACGGGATGCGCTTGGAGAGCATGGACTTGCCTGTTCCCGGCGGTCCGATGAGCAGGATATTATGTCCTCCGGCAGCGGCGACCTCCAGTGCGCGTTTGGCGGATTCCTGTCCCCGGACATCCGCGAAATCCAGTTCAGGCGAACTGTTTGAAAAGACGGAGTTGAAGTCACACGTTACGGGCGTGATGGGCTGTTCATTCCGCAGATGCGCCATGATCTGGGCAAGATTTTGAGCCGGATAGACATTTACACCGGAAACGATGGCCGCCTCCCGCGCGTTTTCGGCTGGCAGAAAGATCCCTTTCTTGCCGTGCTTTTTAGCGCACAAAGCCATAGACAAGGCTCCGCGTACAGGGCGCAGAGTGCCGTCCAGAGCCAGTTCACCGCAGAAAAGATGGTTTTGCAGTAAAGGAGATTTGATCTGAAAGGTCGCGCCCAAAATGGCGATGGCCATAGGAAGATCGAAAGAAGGTCCTTCCTTGCGGATATCCGCTGGGGCCAGATTGACAATGACGCTTTCGTTCAGCGGATTGGAACCGGAATTAAGGAGCGCCGGTTTCAGACGCTCACGAGCCTCTTTTACCGCGACATCCGGGAGACCCACGATCGTGATGACCGAATTGTCGGAGAGAGAAGCGCTGGCTTCCACTTCCACCAGGATCGGGACGATCCCCTGAATAGTCGCGGTATAAGTTCGGGCTATCATTATGATTCTGGATTACAGGATCTTTTTGAGTTCCGCGATGAGTCTCTCATTCTGCGGCATGGTACCCACCGTGATACGCACCCATTCGGGCAGCTGATAATTGTTCACGGGGCGAATGATAATGCCTTGCTTCTGAAGAGCTTCAAAAACACGAGTCCCGTTGCCGACCTTGACCAGCAGGAAGTTCGTGATCGAGGGAACAAATTCCACATTCATGGCTTTAAGTTCTCTTTGCAGATACTGTTGTCCCTCTTTATTCATCTTGCGGATCTTGTCCAGATACTCATCATCATCCAGCGCGGCCGCGGCGGCCAGCTGAGCTAACAAGCTGGTATTGAAGGGTTCACGGACTTTTTCCAGAGCGGCGATGAATTCGGGCGCTGCCACCGCGAATCCGATGCGCAGACCGGCCAGACCGTAGATCTTTGAGAACGTCCTGCATATCACCAGGTTTTCATACTTGCCTTCACGAATGGCGGGAACAAAATCAGGCGGTGTATCCTGATATTCGGTATAGGCTTCATCAATGACGACCAGAACATCTTTGGGCACTTTGGCGAGAAAATCTTCTAATTCCTTCTGTGTCAGGAGCGTTCCTGTCGGATTATTGGGATTGGCCAGAAAGATGATCCGTGTGTTGGGCGTGACCGCTTTCAGCATGGCATCCAGGTCGTTTCCGTAATTTTTGGCCGGAACGATGATGGGATTTGCTCCGGACAAACGGGTCACGATGGGATAAACGGCGAAGCAGTACTGGCTCATCACCGTATCCACACCGGGCATCAGCACCGCGTGAGCGATCAGCTCCAGCAGTTCATTGGAGCCATTGCCCAGTGTGATGAAGTTCATAGGCAGGTTCAGCTTGCGGGAGAGCTTGTTCCGAAGATAAAAAGCGTTTCCGTCGGGGTAAAGATTGACCTGCTGAAGAGCTGATTTCATGGCTTCAACAGCTTTAGGGCTTGGACCTGAAGGATTTTCGTTGGAAGCTAACTTGATGATAGTTTGAGGATCCAATCCCAATTCGCGAGCCACTTCTTCGATGGGGCGTCCCGGCAGGTAAACCGGCAGTTTCTCCAAAGCCGGATTCAATTTGATCGATAATGACATAGTAATAAAATTCAGAGGATGAACTTCGTGGAATAGTCTCCAAGAAATTCTCCGTGGATACTTTACGATTCCAGAGCAAACGCGTCAATCACTGAGATGATGATAGCTCCATTCTTTTTTCTTTTTGGGGCTTCATTAAAAAGATATCTGGCGCTTTGATGATTGCATCGGAAGCCTTCCTGTGCTAGATTAAATGGCGTATGGCTGAGAAAATGGCTAACGATCTGTTGCCTTTTTGGAAGGAACAATACCAAAAGGGCCGCATCGCTTTAGACAAGAAAAATTATGATTACGCGATCATGCTGTTCAACCAGCTTCTGGATAAGGAACCCGGATGTGTGGAGTGTCGGCAGGCTTTGCGTATCACTCAATTCAGAAAATCGGAAGAAGGCGGCAGCAAAGGCTTTTTCAAGAAGGCGTTCAGTATGTCGGGCGGCCTCACGCATCTGAGCAAGGCCAAAATGCTGATGAAAAGCAATCCGGGTGAGGCTATGTCCGCGCTGGAAAAGGTCTTGAATGATGATCCCAATAATGTATCGGCTCATCATTTGATGGCAGATACAGCTCTGTCTGTGGATTATGTAAAGACCGCGCTGATCTCCTTGGAGCTTCTTTTCAATAAACTGGGTCAACGAGATATGGCAACGGCTCGAAAACTGGCTGATACCTACGCGAAAGTCGGTCAGCCGGGCAAAGCCGAAGAGATCTACGAACAGCTTGTCAGGGAAAATCCGGGGGATCTGGAGCTGATGCAGGCACTCAAGGATGTATCAGCCAGCCGCACGATGAAGGAAGGCGGTTATGAGACAGCTGTGGAGACGAATGATTTCCGCGCGGCCCTCAAGGACAGAGCGGAGTCGGACCGACTGGAAAAGGAGAATCGTCTGGTCCAGACCGCGGCATCCTCTGCCAGCATCATCGAGGATCTGGAGGCTAAAGTCCAGGCGGAGCCGAATAATATGCGCTGGTGGAGAGCGCTGGCGGATCAGTATTCTCATGCCAAAGACTATGACAAAGCGCTGAATGCCTACGAGACTTTGGAAAAGCTGTTCCCCGGAACCGATCCGCAACTGGCAATGAGGATCATCAGTATCAAACTCAAAAAAGTAGATGAGCAGCTGAAACACTTGGATCCCAACACCCCCGAACACGCAGAACAGATCGCGGCTCTGAAAAAAGAAAGAGCGGAGATCGAGCTTTCGGAAATGGAGCGTTTGTCCGAAGCCAATCCCACGGATATGGTGGTTTTGTTCGATCTGGGCAGCCTGTATTTCAAAAACGGCAAGATCAGCAAAGCAATACAAGCTTTCCAGAAAACCCAGACCTATCCGGGCAAAAAAGTGCCAAGTCTTTGTTATCTGGGACAGTGTTTTGCCAAGAGAAAGATGTATGACCTGGCCGTTCGTGCTTATACCAACGCCCTGTCAGAAAAGAACAGCATGGATGATGAAAAGAAGGAATTGATCTATCTGCTGGGACTGACCTACGAAATGATGGGCAAGAAGGAAGAGGCGATCAACCAGTTCAAGCTGATTTATGAAGTGGATATCGGCTATAAAGATGTGGCCGAGCATGTGGATGCGTACTACGACGAAAACGAATAAATTATATAAACTATGGATGATATTTTAAGAATACTGAAGAGCAACGCGGCAATGCCGCCGTCCAAGATCGCCAAGCTGGTCAATCAATCGGAAGAGGAAGTGGTCAAAAAGATCAAAGCCTGGGAAGAGGACGGGACTATTTTGGGTTATACGACTGTGGTCAATCCGGAGAAGCTGCATGACAATCAGCAGGTGATGGCGATGATCGAAGTCAAGATAACCCCGGAAAGGGAAGGAGGATTCGACCGGGTGGCACGCCGTATCTCTCAATTCAGCGAAGTGAAATCCTGCTATTTGATGTCGGGCGGTTTTGATCTTTTGGTGACGGTCGAGGGTAAAGATCTGCGTCAGGTGGCCGGTTTTGTGGCGGAACGACTGGCAACGATCCAGGGCGTTTTATCTACCGGGACACATTTTATCTTGAAGCCCTATAAGCAGCAGGGTGTCAATTTCCTGCCGGAGCAGGCGGTCGAGCGGTTGAATGTAACGCCTTGACGCAATAGACAAAAACGATGCTGAGGGTCGTTGAGACATTTACCAGTTTGCAGGGTGAAAGCACGTTCGCGGGTGTGCCCTGCTTTTTTATTCGTTTGGCCGGCTGCAACCTGAGATGTTCCTATTGTGATACGGTCTATGCACAGGGATCAGGACAGCCGCTCTCTATCGATCATCTGCTGGAAATAACGGAATTGGAAAAACTCCGCTGGAACGGCCATTCACTGAACGGGGATATCCTCCCGATCGTGGAGGTCACCGGTGGAGAGCCGATGATCCAAGAGGAGACTCCGCTTTTGCTGAAACGGCTGTGTGAGGAAGGGTACACCGTTCTGCTGGAAACCAACGGTTCCCTCGCTCTGGACAAGGTCGATCCGCGTGTCCGCAAGATCGTTGATGTCAAAGTCCCATCCAGCGGCGAATCGGGTAAAAATCTGCCCGCGTGTCTGGAACAGCTCAATCTGCATGATGAGATCAAGTTTGTTCTGGGCTGCCGGGAGGATTATCAATGGGTAAAGAAGTTCCTGGAAGCCCGTCCCGCGTTGTCTCAAAAGAATACGGTCCTGCTTTCGTGGTATGATATGTCGAACAGTGTGCTGAAGGGTGAGCAGCATCCCATCAGCCGGACCGAACTGGCTGAGTTTATCATTCGGGACGCTTTGCCGGTCAGGATGCAGGTGCAGATGCATAAGATCCTTTGGCCGGACATTGAACGGGGAAGGTGATCTGCCGGGCTGCCATGAAGTATTCAGAGATTCGGGAAATTTTGAGCAGTCACGGCATCCAGCTGACCAAGTCGCTGGGGCAGAATTTTCTGCATGACGCGAACCAGCTGGAGAAGATCGCGGCGGCGGCGGAACTGACCCCGGCGGATCAAGTGCTGGAGATCGGTCCCGGATTGGGTCCTCTGACGGAACTGCTGATCCGCTCCAACGCGAAAGTCCTGGCTGTGGAGTTGGATTCACGGCTCATTCCGATCCTTTCTGAGCGGTTCCGGGGAATCGAAAATTTTGAGCTGCGGCATGGCGATGGTGTCGCTCTGATGAAGGAAGGATTGGATTGGCAGGAATGGAAACTGGTGGCCAATCTGCCTTATTCCGTAGCTTCCGTGATGCTGGTGGACTCGGCTTTGAATCCGCGCTGTTTCAAGAGGATCGTTGTCACTCTTCAGTGGGAAGTGGTGAACCGGATCGCCGCAGCGGCCGGGACCGAGGATTACGGTCTGCTTTCGCTGCTGATCCGTCTGAGGTACGATGTTCTGGATCATTTTAAAATAAAGCGAGGTGCCTTTTTCCCGCCGCCGGACGTGGATTCGGGGGTGATCACTTTGGAAAGACGTTCCGAAGAGCTCCTGCCGGTCGAACTGCATCCGCTTTTTGTCAAGATCGTAAAGCTGGGCTTCAGTCAGCGGCGCAAGATGATGAAAAAGCTGCTGAAGACACAATGGAGCGAAGCAGTCCTGACCGATGCGTTTCAGCGGCTGGGGCTGACCGGTGATATCCGTGCCGAAAAGGTGACTCTGGAGCAGTTTACGCGTTTGACCGAAATCATTAACACGACATTATGAAATTTTCTATATGCAATGAGATCTTCCAGGGATGGAAACTGGAAGATGTTTTTCGTTCAGCCAAAAGTATCGGCTATGACGCGGTAGAGATCGCGCCTTTCACCCTGGCGGAATCCGTCGAACAAATCAGCGCGGAGGAGCGGGCTCGTATTCGGGAATCGGCAAAAAATGCCGGCATCGGGATTTCCGGCATCCACTGGGTGCTGGTCAAGCCGGATGGTTTGAGTATCAATGGCCCGGATGCGGCTGTGCGTGAACGTACTGCCGGTTATTTCAAGGAACTGGTGGATTTTTGCGCCGACATTGGCGGACGCGCGATCGTGGTCGGATCTCCCAAACAGAGACAGATCCTTCCCGGTGTGACCGCCGCGCAGGCCGGGGAATGGACTCTGGAGACGTTCAGACCCGCTGTCGCCAGAGCGGAGGAGCGGGGTGTGGTGATATGCCTGGAACCGCTGGGAGAGGCGGAGACGAATTTCATCAATACCGCGGCCCAGGCGGTGGAATTGACGGAACAGCTCCACAGCAAGGCTTTTCAAATCATTTTAGATGTCAAGGCGATGTACGCGGAAGGCCGGCCGCTGCCGCAGATCATCCGGGAGAGCCGCGGCAAGTTCGCTTATTTCCACGCGAACGACCGCAATCTGAAAGGTCCCGGCTTTGGGGATGTGGATTTTGTGCCGATCTTCCGGGCTCTCCGGGAAGTCGGATATGATGGTGTCGTTTCGGTGGAGGTTTTCAAATTTGAGGAAGGGCCTCAAGAGATTGCGACCCGCAGTCTGGAAACCTTGAAAAAAGCCTGGCAGCAGGCGAACCTATAAAGCCTCTGATGATGGTATTGATAAAACCACGGATGGACATAGATGTTTTTTTATAACTAATTTGATAAAAGTATCTTATCTGTGTAAATCTGTGTGTATCTGTGGCTTTAAAAAATGAATCAAATTCTGTACCGGTTTTGGGAGTTTTCCGAGAGTCTTTCTTGACTCGCGGGAGATAAGACTCTACCATTAGCGGCAAAATGAGCGGTTGCTTGTTTAGTGTATTGATCTATGAGTGTTCATTTTAAGACATTTAATTCAGGACGTGCTCCCATGTTTGATGTAAATGGTCCGTGGCAGCAGTTTATGATGTTTCGGCGGGGGATCATCCTGGCGGTGCTGATATTGATCCCCGTGGGGATATTTTATTCCAGCTTTTATACGGTGGGCCCGGAGGAAGAGGCGATCGTGCTGACGTTTGGAAAGCATACCAGCACAGTCGGACCGGGCGCGCATTTCAAGTGGCCGTTTGGGATACAGGCAGTCTATAAGTTCCCCGTCAAACGCCAGTTGAAAGAGGAGTTCGGGTTCCGGACCGCGGAAAGTCTCAACAGCAGAGGTCCTTCCACCTATATGCAGGATCTTCGCGCGGAGGCGCCCAAGCTGGTAGGCAGTTTTCTGAGCAGCTACCGCCGTTATGGCGCGAGCGCGCAGGATATGAAGGCGGAGTCCGTTATGCTGACCGGTGACTTGAATCTGGTCGAGGTCGAATGGGTGGCTCAAAGTCATGTGAGCGATATCCGTCAATGCCTGTTCCAAACCCGCGAACCGATGGAAACATTCCGTGATGCGAATATCGCTGTCATGCGTAAGTTGGTGGGGGATAGAACGATGAGCGAGGTGGTCACGACCGGGCGTTCAGAGATCGAGAACCAGGCCAAGATCGAACTGCAGGCTCTCTGCAAAAATTACGGTTTGGGCATTACAGTGGATCAGGTGATCCTGCAGGATGTTGCGCCGCCGGAGAAGGTCCAGTTTGCCTTCAAAGAGGTCAATCAGGCTCAGCAGGAAAGAGAAAGCATGATCAATCAGGCGGAGAGAGAATACAATAAAGTGATCCCGGAGGCCAAAGGTCAGGCGCGGGGTATGGTCAATCAGGCGGAAGGTTATGCCGCCGATAGAACGAACCGGGCTTATGGTGATGTCGCCAAGTTCAACGCTCTGTTGACTGAATACAAGAAGGCTCCGGAAGTGACCCGGAAGCGTCTTTATTTGGAAGCGATGGAAAGCATCCTGCCTCAGACCGGTAAAAAGCTGGTTGTGGATTCATCGGTGCCAAATTTGATCCCCCTGGTGAATGATACCGCCGGGGAAAAGAAGAAATCCTCTGAGAAAAATACGGATAAGGTGCGTTAACCCCATAAAAGAGAAGATAATGAAAATTAGATTAATTGCAATTTTAGCTGTGGTGTGCGCATTGATCCTGGTGAACAGTGCCTTTGTGGTCAACGAATGGGAACAAGCGTTTGTGACTCGTTTCGGCAAAGTGGTAGGCAAGGCTGAAACGGAACCGGGACTTTATTTTAAGCTGCCTTTTATTGATCAAATCCATCGTTTTGAAAAACGTATCCTGGAATGGGAAAGTTCACCCAGTCAAATGCAGGATATGGAAAAACGCTATATCGTTGTCGGCGCTTATGCTCGCTGGAGAATAACGGATCCGGTACTCTTTTATGAAAGGATCCGTGATGAACGCGGAGCCCGGACCCGCCTGGATGACGGTATTGACGGAGCTATCCGCACAGAGATCGCGCAGCATCGTTTGATCGATGTAGTGCGTTCCGAAAAACGGGAAGTAGCGTTGGAAAACAGTGACTATGATACCGAAAGCAAATTGCTGGATTTCCGCCTGGGTCGTGAGATGATCACTCAGAATGTGCTGGCGCGTGCCAAAGAGCGGACAGCCGGATGGGGGATCGAACTGATAGATGTGCAGATCAAACTCATCAATCTGGAGCCGGAAACGGAAGCCAAAACGATGTTGCGTATGTCCAGCGAACGTCAGCGCATCGCTGAAAAATTGCGCTCGGAAGGTCAGGGTGAATTACAACGCATCACCGGTGAAAAAGAGCGCGATCTGAAGGCTATTATCAGTGAGGCCTATCGTGAAAAACAGAAGATCGAAGGTGACGCGGATGCTATTGCCGCGCAGATCTATAATGAGGCTTATAACGCGGATGAACAGTCTCGTGAACTTTATGAACTGACCCGGAAACTGGAAAGCTATCAGAAGATATTTTCCGAGGAGGATACTCTGCTGCTTTCAACAGACAATGATCTGTTCGATTTGCTGAAAAGCCATAAGTAACAGGCTTTCCATAAGTTGAAATCTGTTCAGCTCGTTTTATGAGCTTACCGGAGATCATAGCCATTGCTGTTGGGCTGTCGATGGACGCGTTGGCGGTTTCGGTCGTTATTGGCTCCAGTCCTTACAATGTTGGATTTCGTCCCACATTTCGAGTGGCTTTCCACTTTGGACTGTTCCAGTTTCTGATGCCGGTGCTGGGATGGTATGCCGGAGTCAAAGTCGCTGGTTATGTTCAGGCATTTGATCACTGGATCGCTTTTCTATTGCTGGCATGGATCGGTGGCAAGATGATTTTTGATTCTCTCAAAGGAGAGAACAAGTCCTGGAGCAAAGATCCTACGCGAAAAGGCCAGCTGTTCTTCTTGAGTGTAGCCACCAGCATAGATGCTCTCGCGACAGGTTTCAGTCTCAGTATGCTGCGTGTGGATATCTGGCAGCCCAGCGTATTGATCGGCGTGATCACCGCGCTTTTATCCTGGGGAGGGATGCGTTTCGGTTGTTATTTAGGCAAACGCTTTGGTCAATGGATGACGACCATTGGCGGATGTGTACTCTGCCTGATTGGACTAAAGATTTTATTGGAACATCTTTTATCCAGCTAGATGCGCAATTTTATTTTTGTTTGACCTGATCCGCGTGACGTGCCATCCAGACTTTTGCAGCATAGGCACTGGGATGTTCCGGTGCGACTTCAATAAATTTCTGATAGCACTGATAAGCGTTTTCTATATCAGAAAAGCGTGTGTCATAAATCATACCCAATTCCAGCCAGGTACTTGCGTTCTTGTCATTCAGACGAGCTGATTTTAAAAGCTCTAAAATAGCTTCGTTGGGGTAATTGGCTTTGTTCAATGCCAGCGCGAAGTTGTATCGGGCTTCCCAGGAATCCGGATTGACAGCCAGAGCATTTTCAAAAGCCAGCAAAGCGGATGAATATTCACCGGCGGAATAGTAGGCCAAACCAAGGTTGAAATGCGCGTCATACCAGCTGGGATCTTTCTGGATCGCTTTCAGGTAATATTCCGCGGCAGTGGCCATATCTTTATTTTGGTGAGCGCGGTAAGCTCTCTGGAAATCAGCCTGTCCGGCTTGTCTGTCGCCAGCGGTCGGTTTAGGAGGATTTTTGTACTTATAAGTGTTGTAAACGTGGATCGGTTCTTTGGTTACCTCAGGAAGTTCAGTGTCTTCCTCATCCTCCTCTGGAATTACAGAAATAGAAGGTGGAACGGGTTGTGTGCTAATTGTGCCAACTTTTTCCTTCGTTTTATTTGTCTGCTTATTTTTCTCTGTATTTGAATCAGGCGTGGTTGTGCTGTTCTCTTTGCTATCTTTTCTTGAGAACATACGAGTGAAAATATTTCCTTTTTTATCAGTATTTTCGCCGGAAACACTTTTGTTGTTGGTTTCTTTGGGAATAATAGAAATGATTTTTTTGCCTTCAGGTTTGTCTTCAGTTGTTTTAACTTCTTTTACCTGAGGTTCAGACTGAGTTTCGATCCCTTCTTCATCAGAGTCTGGAATAGGAGAGATGATGGGCTCAGACTGTGTTAAGTTGACTTGCAGATCTTCAATTTTATCAACGGTTTTTTCGACAGAAGTTTGTGTGTTTTTTGATGTGACATCTACTTCTTCCAACGGTTCTTCGGCTTGTTTAGCAGAAGCTTGAGTCTGTACAGTTTCCACTGTGGAAGGATTATTGATATTTACATTTTCATTGCGAGCCGGAGGAGTAACTTCTTGTGGTATTGAAGGCTCTTGTTTTTGAAGATTTTCTGCCTTTGGTTCTTCTTGTTTGGGAGTTGTACTTTCCGGAGCGGGAGTTGTTTCATCCAGTTTGGTAACTACTACATTTACATTTGTTTGTGTTGTGACTGTTTCAACTAGATTAGTTGTCTGAGCGGGAGCCACTTGATTAGTGGATACCTGCGATTGAGTTTGTTTGGCAATTTCTTTTGTAGTTGGTTCTGGTTGAGATTGTTCAATGGACGGAGGTGTGGGTTGTTCCGCGATTTTGACCTCGTTTGTTTTTTCTTGTACCTTATTTTCAGCAGGAGTTTGTTCTTGTTGAGGAACTTTTACTTCTTCTTTTACAACTTGTTTGGGTTGAACCAAAGAGGACAAAGCAATGATTTGGTTCCTGACTGCTGCGGCAGTAGGAGTCGCGGGAACTCTTTTCAAGTATTCATTATAGGCGAAGATAGCTTTTTGAATGTTTGTTTCTCCGCCGCTTTGCTGGAAAATGACTCCGATGTTTAGGTAAGGAGGTGCGTAAGAAGTATCATATCTGGCGCTGTATTGGAATTGTTGAAGAGCTTCCGGGATCCTGTTTTCAGCCATCAGGATCAGCCCCAGAGAATTATGAGTTTTAGCGTTTCCCGGTGAAAATCTAAGGGAATTAAGGAGACAATCGACTGCCGTGTTTGTCTGCTGAATAGCTAAGTATGCATAACCCATTTTTTCCCAGGCACCAGCGGATTGATTGTTGAAACGTAAATAGGAGGAAAAAGAGTTGATCGCCAAATTATAATTCTTCATATCCAGGTAGAGACACCCCAGATTATAGGGAAGGGTACTCATGCCGGGATTGATGGCATCGACTCGCTCATAAGCTAGGAGAGCCTTTTGATGGTCACCATTTCTGTGGTAAGCCATTCCCAAAAAGAGCCATGCCCTTTCATCGTTTGGCATGTGTTTAGCGGCTTTCTCTATTTTTTTAATCGCTTCACTCAAACGGTTCTGTTTGAGGAGTGCTTCTCCCTGAAGAAGTGCTTTGGGGCCGGAAGGTGTACAACCGGTTAATACTCCCACAGCGAGTGAAAGTGTCAAAACATAAGAAAAAATATTCCTGATTTTGAGAGCCATAAGCCTGCCTATTATCCTATTTCGCCTTGAGTTTGCTAGAAAGACCTTGAAATTCTATCCGTTTGCCTAACAATAACCGTCAGCCGACGGGCAGATTATAACAACTCCCGGCGGTTAGCAAAAGAGTAATTTGTTGACTATTTTAAAGATAACCGGTGAAGAGCCTTTGTCCTTTGATCCAATGACATTTTTCAGAGAAAAAATTCATGGGATTATAGTCGTATTTTCTATCTTTTTGGGGGTGTTTTTCAGCTTATCCACATCTTCATGGGCAAAAGATTCATCTTCTAAAGTTGTTGTTGTTGAATCACCTGGAGCGGTACAATCCTTTGTGCCCAATCAGGAAAAAATTAGAGAGATGGTCGATGTTGGAATCAAAGAAACAACTGGGGAAGAAACGGCTTTAAATGGTATTCTTTCCTTGATTTCAACTAATGATGTTGTTGGTATTAAAGTTTATACACTTCATTCCGAAACAGGTGGAACCCGAACAGAAGTTGTGCGTGCTGTCATTGATATATTAAAAGAGGCTGGTTTACCTTCAGAGCATATTATTGTGTGGGATCGGTCCATGGATACTCTCAGAAGTTCCGGTTTTTTGAAATTATCCAAGGAATTAAAGGTGGGTATAGCCGCGTCCTCGCAGGAGGGATTTGATAAAGAGGTATCGTACAATTCTTTCTTTCCATCGAGCTTAGTTGCTGGAGATGTCGAGTTTAACAATAAAAATAATTTTGATATAACGCCGGTCGCTTCCAAAGATTCTGATGTGGGAAGGAGATCCTTTTTAACGAAGCTTTTGACAAAACGGATTACTAAAATCATTATGATAACACCGCTCCTGCATCATAATCTATTGGGAATAACGGGGCACATATATAGTTTAGCATCAGGGAGTACAGACAATTTTCTCCGCTTTGAAATGGATGGAGATCGTTTAGCGGAGGCTGCTTCTGAAATCTATGCGATGGAGGATGTTGGAGATCGTGTGGTTTTATGTATAACAGATGCTTTGTTATGTCAATATCGTGGTCAGAACAATGGCTTTCTCCATTATTCCAAGCCATTAAATGAATTAAGGTTTTCCTTTGACCCTGTGGCCTTGGACTGGATGTCGCTCAAGACAATGCTGGATATCCGAAACAGTATAGACGGAGTGAATCAATCGCTTTCCGTATTTTCGCCATCTGGCAAAACTTTGTGTGAAAACGCGATTTTATTAGAACTAGGAAACGGACATGAGTCGAAACTTCAGATACGGAAAATCGATATTGACGAAGAAATAGTTTCGATTAAAGAACCTGCTTTTTCAAAGGATGTTCCAAAGAAAAAATCCTGGTGGAAGTTTTGGAAATAAAAATGAAGGAACAGGAAAATTGTTAAGTATTCTCCACATTTTTGAAAAAAATGTTTTTCTAAAAAATGTATTCTTGAAAATGGGTTTAATAAAAGATAATTTTTCATCTGTGTGCAGTGCGTGTGCGCGTTGTCTGTGCAGTACGTTTAGGGGGTATTTCTCAATAATGAAAAATATAGGAAAAGGGATTTTATTGGTATTGGTATTGTCAGGAGTTATGACAATGGCCGAAGAGCCTTCAATCAGTTATAAAGTTGAAGGAAATGAATTGGTTATAAATTATACAGAAGCATTGTATCAAAGCGAAGATGCCGTAAGATGGGAAAAGGTGGAAAATGCGGTCAATCCTTATAAGATAATGATGGGACAGAAGAACTTATATTTCTGTGCGAAAAAGGAACCTGTAAATAAAAATTTTACCTTATTTTTGTCTGATGTTGCTAGTCTGAACATGATCTGGGTTGAACCAGGATCTTTTGGAATGGGAAGTCCGGAAAATGAGATCGGGCGGAGTAATGATGAAAAATTGCATCAAGTAATTTTGACAAAAGGATACTGGCTTGGAATGAGTGAAGTTACCCAAGGTCAGTATAAGACAGTTACTGGAGAGAATCCATCTGGAACACAGGGAATGGAACTTCCTGTTGAGAAAGTAACTTGGTTTGAAGCGATAAGTTTTTGTACAAAAATCAATGAACTGGAGAAAATTGCCGGAAGACTGCCGGAAGGGTATGAATATAGCCTGCCCACTGAAGCTCAATGGGAATATGCTTGTCGAGCCGGGACTTCAACCCCTTTAAATAGTGGAAAGGAGTTATCTCCAAATAACATGGATGAAGTAGGGTGGTATCAAGGCAACAGTTATTTGCAGACACATCCAGTTGAGACTAAGCAGAAGAATTTCTGGGGATTCTATGATATGCACGGCAATGTATGGGAGTGGTGCAGAGATTGGTACAGCAGCACTTACTATGAAGATGCAGTGATGGTTGATCCCAAGGGGCCTGAAACAGGTGCCAGACGAGTGCTTCGAGGTGGCAGTTGGAGTGAAAGCATGGAAGACTGCCGTTCTGCTGTTCGTTACTATTTTAACCCCAACGAAAGAGCGAATTATGCAGGGTTCCGATTGGCTCTTGTTCCTGTCGAAAAGTAACATCCTGATGGTGTCATACGAAAACTTGCATCCATAATTAACGATTGATATATTCCGTCAAGAGGACTTCAGCTTTTGAAAGCCTTTCATAAAGAGACTTATAAACTAAGTCTCTTTTTTGTTTAAAGGGAAGCGGATTTGAGATGAGAGATTCTGTTTGCTGTATGAGTAAGTCAAAATCGCAGTCATATACTGAACCAGTACTTTTTAATTCAAACTGAGACAGGAAATTATCGATTTTACTGCCTCTGCTGATGCCCACAATAGGAGTTCCTGTGTTAGCGGCGAGAATGAGCAGATGTAATCTGCTTGA
>JAEENR010000105.1 GCA_016283885.1 Verrucomicrobiota bacterium | reverse complement strand
ATATATTCTACCAGCTGGCTGAGATTTTCTTCATTGTTGCCGCCATTAGTGCCGATGGTGACCATCACATATTTGGCGTGGATGTATGGCAGTTCATTTTTGATACGGTTGAGCACTTCGTAGATCGTTGTGCCGCCGCGTCCGCTGGCCATGGACTTGCCTTTGACATGGCTCATGATCAGTTCCGTCCAGGTTTTAGGATAATCCGCCGTGGGAAAATATCCGTCCGGTTCGGTGATGGAGTCGCCATAGATGAGGAGCGTCAGATCGGATTCCTGGGCGAGAACGGTGATTTGTTTGACCAGCAATTCCGAGCCGCTGCTGAGACCAAAACAGTAGTAGTCATGCTGAGAACCGACAAAGAAGGGAGTGGTGACCGTGCCTTTGCCGACACCGCCGCCGCCGTTGTTGACGGCTTGTATCTCAACTGTGTCACCTGTCATCAGGTCGCTGAGTGAAGCGGTTCCGGTTTGATAGTAATGAGTGATCTCCAGCAGATATTCATGTTCCGGTGTCAGGAAATCCGCTTTGCGGCTGCTGACCGGCTGGGTCTGGATGGAAAGATTTTGATTGGGAACGTCCACTATGACGCAGAAATCGCCCGTATCGCTTCGGAATTGTGCAACGGCATCGGCGGAGAACTTGACATGATAGCGGATGAGACGTTCACCCAAGGAATAGTACCGGTTGAGACGGATCAGATCCTCGTTGCCGGTGATCTTCAATCCTTCGGCTGTGTATTGACAAGGAGTTTTATTGATTACAATATCGGCATATTCGCCTTTGTCGTTCAGAGTCTGGTTATACAGCACAGGTGTTGAGGGTGTTGTTTCCTGCGCGGCGAAAACAGATTGAAGACTGACCGCCGCGAACAGTGCCAGACTTGCTGCTAACTTTATAATAGAAGATTTCATACGTTTATTCAAAATAACAAATCAGTTTTTTGAGACTGTGTTTTGTGATTTGGATCATTTGTCATACAAACGATCTCTCTGCAAGGTGAAATTTTATGAAATTATATAAGAAAATCCAAGCTTTATCCGAAAAAATCGCAAAAGAAGCGTCTTTAATCGCGGATGTATCCCAGATTGCGCAGGGAAACA
Source organism: Verrucomicrobiota bacterium (assembly GCA_016283885.1). Taxonomy (GTDB): domain Bacteria; phylum Verrucomicrobiota; class Verrucomicrobiia; order Limisphaerales; family UBA1412; genus UBA1412. The sequence continues at coordinate 10,186 of JAEENR010000105.1, read as the reverse complement.
AAATCCTTTTCCCGCTTGGAAGATGGTTTGCCGATGATGATATGATCCAGGACAGGAATTCCCAGAAGATGCCCGCAGCGCACAAGATCGCGCGTCGTTTCGATGTCCATCGTGCTGGGCATAGGGTTGCCGGAAGGATGATTATGGACCAATACCAGCTCGGAGGCTTTGTTCAGGATCGCCTGGCGGAAGAGGGTGCTGTTGGCAATGGCGATCTCGTCCAGTACGCCATCGGCCGCGTCTTCGATACGGATGATCTCCCGGCGCTTATTTAGATGGATGATGCGAAGACGTTCACGAGTTTCCCCGGCAAAGTGTTCCCGCATCAGCTCGGCGATCTGCTCCGGAGTCTCGAAAACAAGACGGTCGAGGATCTGTTCCTGACGGGCACGGCGAACCAGCTCAAATGCGGCGACCAGTGTCAGTGCCTTATCCTGACCGATCCCGCGTATCTTGCAAAGTTCCTCCACGCTGGCTTCCTGGAGATGAGTCAGCTTTCCTTTAGATACCTGCAGCAGTTGTGAAGCGACTTCCAGCACGGATGCGCCCTGAGTGCCGGTTCGGAGGAGAATGGCCAGCAGTTCTGCATTGGAAAGCGCGGCGGCACCCATCCGGCGGAGGCGTTCGCGCGGTCGTTCTTTGGGAGCGATGTCGCGGATTCGTGCAGGGTTGGATTCAGGTTTCATACACTCTGTCGGAACGTGCGGGCAGGGCGAGTTAAAAGAGTTGGACCGGTGTTTCTTCGGAAATGATATCTTCGGGACGGATATTGAACGCCGGATCAAAATCCTGCCAGACTATCGAGGGATAATGCTCCAGAAATCCGGGAACGATCTCCGCGGCTTCCTTTTTCAGCAGATCTTTGCACTGGAAATAGGAGTCTTCATAGATAACGCCGATCGGCTTGCCGGACATTTTCTCGGCTCTGGCTTGCTGTTCCTGATTCCATCTGACGACTGAGCTCCACTTTTCATAATTGCTGCCCCAGCTTTCGCAGACCTCCCGGAGCCATTGGGGAAAGTCTTCCAGAGGCACCAGTATCTCCTGACAATGCAGACAAATCAGTCCGGCTTTATGGACGAATGGAGTCAATATCCCGATGGCGGGACCGCAGCAGCAGGATGCTAGTGGAAATTCTTTTGGGAATTTTTGGGCATTTTGCGGTGTGAGCAGATCGCGGTCGGCGCAAACAGCCGTGAGCATCTGGAAGTATTTGATCATCGGATGAGAGAGGCGGACGCTTTGACCTTTGAAAATGTTCAGCAGATCGGTCTCATGTTCCAGAAGTTTTTCATTGCTGAGGTGATCAAAAACGGCATGGTATTCGCTCAGCCAGCGCACACGCTGTTTATATTCTTCGGTGTTTCGATTACAGCAGCAGCCCATGATCCAGTGCGGAGTTTATTTTGATTTTTGGCCGTAATAGGCACCCGTGCCGTGTTTGCGGAAAAAGTGCTTATTGTGCAGATGCTCCGGGATCTCATGCGAGGTCGGTTTGACCAGTCGGGTCTGAGTAGCCATCAGGGCGAGCTGTTCCAGAACGAGGGCGTTTTCAACGGCTTTGTCCGCGGTGTCGCCCCAGACAAAAGGCCCATGATGCGCGACCAGCACGGCGGGACAGAGCTGGGGATCCAGGTCTTTGAACCGTTCTACGATCACCTTGCCTGTATTGAGTTCGTAATCGCTTTGGACTTCCTCGGCCCACATGATGCGTGTGCAGGGGATGGGGCCGTTGAAATAATCCGCGTGAGTCGTGCCGAATGCAGGGATCTCTGCGCAGGCTTGCGCCCAGGCTGTGGCATGGATGCTGTGTGTGTGGACGATCGCGCCGATATCCGGGAAACTGCGGTACAGTTCCAGATGTGTGGGCGTGTCGGAGCTGGGTTTCAATGTGCCTTCCACAGTGGCACCGCTTTCCAGACTGACGATGACGATATCCTCAGGGCGCAGCCGGTCATAAGATACACCGGAGGGCTTGATGGCAACCATTCCGGAATGACGGTCGATCGCGCTGACGTTGCCCCAGGTCAGTATGACCAGGTTCTCCGTTTTCAGCCGCAGATTGGCGGCGCATACTTCTTCTTTGAGTTGCTCTAACATAATCAGATTAAATTCTTGAATTCAGGATCGGCGCTGATTTTGGCGACGATCTCTTTGATGCGCTGGGATTCCGATTTTGCGGCGATCAATGCCGCATCATCTGTGAACACGATGACGGAGTCATGGATGCCCAGCAATGAGATAAGTGATCGGGGAGTTGTTTTCCGAGTGTCAAAAATCAGATTGTTTTTGGCATCTACTGTCACGCAGTGCGTGTTGGAGCAATTCCCGTTGCTGTCGTGTTGTAAATGGCGTGTCAGGGCCGGCCAGGAACCCAGGTCATCCCAAAGGAAATTCGCGTCTGCGGCCAGAATGTTCTGAGCCTTTTCCATGAGCGCGAAATCAATAGATATCTTTGTGATGCCCGGGTATTCCGCTTCCAGAGTCGCGTCCAGTTTTTTCCAGGACTGAGTGGCGGCGTTTTTCCAGCGCTGAAACGCTTTGGCCATCACGGGTTGATGGATGGAGAGCGCTTTGAACAGGCTGTCGCATGACCAGACGAACATTCCGGCGTTCCAGCGGTAATCGCCGGAAGCCAGATATTTCTGGGCGGTTTCTAAATTGGGTTTTTCCACAAAGCGCAGTGCCTTATGGAAGGATTTGTTTTCCGCGACGGGCTCGCCCAGCTGGATATAGCCGTAGCCGGTGGCCGGTTCCGTGGGGCGGATACCCAGTGTGATGAGGACGTCCAGTTGTCCTGCCAGGGTAAACGCATCCAAAAGGGTTTGGCGAAAAGTTTCAACCGTCGGGATCAGATGATCCGCCGACAAAACAGCGATGACCGCGTCCAGATCACGGGAAGCGGCAATGGCACCGCCCAATGTGACAGCCGCGCAGGTATCGCGTCCGCAGGGTTCGGCGATGATATTTTCGGAAGGCAGTTCCGGCAGCTGCTGACGTACCGCGGGAGCCTGGACCACGTTTGTGATGACAAAAATATGGGAAGCCTGCACGATGGGCAGTACCCGGTCCACTGCCTGCTGCAGCAGAGAACGTGTGCCCAGAAGGGTGATGAGCTGTTTGGGAGTGGCTTGGCGGCTGACCGGCCAAAAGCGTTCGCCTTTGCCGCCGGCCATGATGACGACATAGCGATGATCCGTGCCGCAGGGAGCCGTGTCATTGAGGTTGAAATTCATAGATTCTGTTTTTTGAAGTTAAAAACACATTGGGGAGATTCTCCATTTTCGCGCGGAAAATATCTCCCCAATGAATGATCGGTTAGTGAGCGGCCGCGTCCATCACGCTGCCGATCGCGTTCCACCAGGTGCCGTAGATGGCGGACACATTCCAGCTCAGTGTTTCCTGAGCCAGCCGGATGGAGAGTTCAGAATCCTTGCCGCTGCCGGTGACTTTACCGATCACGGCTGCCGGAACAGAGTGTTCCTTTGCTTTGGCCAGGATCTTGTCCGCGTTCGCGGGTGAGACACTCACAATGATACGGGACTGTGTTTCGCCAAAAAGCAGAGCGTCCTTGCGGGCGCATTTCAAGGCGGAGAGATCTACCTGCGCTCCCGTGAAACGCGGTGTATTCAGAGCCACATTCTTGGTAAAACAGCATTCGGCCAGGGTTACCGCCAGACCGCCTTCACTGCAGTCGTGCGCGCTCTTGACCCAACCGGCGCGGATGCAGTCCAGTGTGGCATCCTGCACGGCTTTTTCTTTCTTCAGATCACAGCGCGGAGGCGTGCCGTTCTTGATGCCTTTGCGGTTTTGCAAATAAGCTGAACCGCCCAGCCCCAGATTGGGATCGCCTTCATCTACCGCTTCGCCCAGCAGGATGATGACATCGCCTTCATCCTTGAACCATTGCGTGGTGATATGTTCCTTTTTCTCGACCAGACCAACGATAGCGATCGTCGGGGTCGGGTCGATCGCACCGTGCGGATTTTGGTTGTAAAGGCTGACATTGCCGCCTGTGACCGGCGCGCCAAAGACATCGCATGCCTCAGCCAGACCGCGCACCGATTCCTTCAACTGATAGAACAGCTCCGGATGATGCGGATTGCCGAAATTGAGATTATCCGTACTGCCCAGCGGGATCGCTCCGGTGCAGGCCAGATTACGGGCGCATTCCGCCACCACCGTCTTGCTGCCTTCATAGGGATCCAGATAGACATAAGTGCCATTGCCGTCCACTGCCATAGCGATATATTTTTCGGTTCCGGCGGGAACGGTCTCGGATTGACCTTCGGACAGCATCGGCAGACTGTCGGCCTTGATACGCACCACGGCGGCATCGGAACCGGGGCAGACCACGGAACCATCGCGTACCTGATGATCGTACTGGCGATAGACCCAGTTCTTGGAAGCGATCGTCGGAACGGCCAGCAGAGCTTCCAGATCCTGCGTCGCGGTCGTGGTATCCTGAACGGAGCTGATTTGGAAGGCGCGAACGTCATTCAGATATTCCGGTTCTTTGGATTCGCGGTGATAGACCGGAGAATCATTGGCGATCTTGGCTGCCGGAATGTCGGCTACCACTTCGCCGTGATTGCGGACGACCATGCGGCCTGTGTCCGTGACCACGCCGATCTCCGACCAGGGCAGATCCCATTTGTCAAAGATGCGCTGCACTTCGGCTTCGTGACCTTTGTTGACGATGATGAGCATACGTTCCTGCGATTCGCTCAACATGATCTCGTAGGGTGTCATGCCGGTTGCGCGCTGCGGTACTTTGCTCAGCTCGATCTCGATGCCGGTGCCGGCGCGGGCCGCGGTTTCGCAGGTGGAACAGGTCAGGCCTGCCGCGCCCATATCCTGGATGCCGGCAACAGCGTCCTTGGCGGCCAGCAGTTCCAGACAGGCTTCCATGACCAGTTTTTCCATGAAAGGATCGCCCACCTGGACGGCGCCGCGCTGTTGTTCGGCGGAGGCTTCCGTTAGATCTTGAGAGGCGAAAGCGGCTCCGGCCAGACCGTCACGGCCTGTCGCGGGGCCTACATAGAACACCGGGTTACCGATGCCCTTGGCCGCTCCGCGTGCGATCTGCTCATGGCGCAGCACGCCCAGACAGAACGCGTTCACCAGTGGGTTGCCCTCGTAGGATGCGTCAAAGCAGACTTCGCCCGCGATCGTCGGGATGCCGAAGCAGTTGCCGTAATGAGCAATGCCGCCCACCACGCCGCGGAAGAGACGGCGCACCTCCGGGGACTGCAGTTCGCCAAAGCGCAGCGAGTTCATGGCGCAGATAGGCCGCGCGCCCATGGTGAAAATATCGCGGATGATACCGCCCACACCGGTCGCGGCTCCCTGGAAGGGTTCCACCGCGCTGGGGTGATTGTGCGACTCCATCTTGAAAGCGATGGCCAGATTGTCTCCGATGTCAATGATGCCGGCGTTTTCTTCTCCGGCGCCGACCATGATCCGGTCCGAGCGGGTAGGAAAGGTCTTCAGCAGCGGCTTGGTATTCTTATAGGAGCAGTGTTCGCTCCACATCACAGAGAAAATGCCCAGTTCCGTATAGGTGGGAACACGACCCAGTATTTTCAGGATATTTTCGTATTCTTCCGGTGTGATTCCGTGTTTGGCCACCAGTTCCGGGGTAATAACAGGTTCGTTCATACTTGTAACTTATCTCTATTTAACTGACTGCTTGTTGATTACTTCTTGCAATGCCATTGGATCATGCTTTCAAAGAGGATCCGTCCATCGCTGCTGGAAAGGATATCCTCGCTGGCGCGTTCGGGGTGCGGCATCAGTCCGGCCACATTCTTCTTTTCGTTGCAGATGCCGGCGATGTTCAGCAGCGAGCCGTTGGGATTGGCTTCCGCTTCCACCTTGCCTTGTTCATCGCAGTAGCGCCACAGGATCTGTCCGTTGGCCTCCAGCTTTTTCAAGGTCTCCGGATCCGCGAAATAGCATCCTTCGCCGTGAGCGATGGGGATTCTCAGCACAGTCCCTTCGGGTGCTTTGCAGGTAAAGGGTGTATTGGCGGGACCCGTCCGCAGCCAGACGAACTCACAGCGGAACTTGATGGAACGATTCCGGATCAGCGCTCCGGGCAACAGACCCGCTTCGCACAGGATCTGGAACCCGTTACAAATGCCCATCACCAGTCCGCCCTGATTGGCGAACTCGGTCACGGCGGCCATCACATTGCTGTAGCGGGCGATCGCGCCCGTCCGCAGATAATCCCCGTAGCTGAAACCGCCGGGAACGATCACGGCATCAGCGTCACCGACACTGTTTTCCTTGTGCCACAGCAGCCGGGCCGAGTGACCCAGCACGTTTTTCAGCACATGGACACAGTCCTGATCGCAATTACTTCCGGGAAATTGTAGAACGGCAAAATTCATACCCAATTCCTAATCGCAGATTTCCACTGAGTAATCTTCTATCACCGGATTGCTCAGGATCTTATGACTGGCCTCCTGAATACTGCGCAGGGCGGCTTCGCGGTCGGTTCCTTCCAGTTCGATTTCAATATATTTACCGATACGCACATCTTTAACACCTTTGAAACCAATATGTTCAAGAGCGTTTTGCACGGTTTTGCCCTGAGGATCCAGGACAGCCTTCTTGGGAGTGACAATAACTTTAGCTTTCATATCCAGAAACGGGCTCTTTTTCCGAGCCCGGCAACCGCCCTCAGCGTACCACAAACTGCTTCCGTCAGCAACCAGTAATCGCCTGACCGGGAGAAGACATAATAAGTGATAAGTTGTAGACGATATTGTTTTACTTAAAAATCATTTAAATCCTTGCATTTTTCAAGGATACCCATTATAATATCAAAGGATGTTTCTTACGGAGTTTCTGATAGAATTACTCTACGAGGAATAGGATAATTGTTAAGAAATGAAACTAGCGAATAATATCATACCGGGCTTATCCGTGCTGTTGATGACCGGTGCAATATCTCAGGCCCAAGTGCCTACATTAGATTATCATATAGACGGAACGAATTTGATAATGACTTACACAGGCACACTGTATCAAAGCAGTGATGCTGTCAACTGGTCTGTGGTCCAGTCCGCTTCCAGTCCTTATCAGGTCACGACGGGAGATAAAAAACTGTTTTTCTGTGTTAAATGGGGCGAGACTGGTGAGAATGTTATCGTTCCTCTTGCTGAAAATGTTGATATGGAAATGGTTTGGATCGAACCGGGTTCCTTTATGATGGGCAGTCCCGAAGATGAGCTGGGTCGCGAGGACAGGGAGATCCAGCACCAGGTGACGATCTCAAAAGGTTTTTGGATAGGAAAATACGAGGTAACGCAAGCTCAGTACAAAGCTGTTACAGGGAAGGACATTCCTGTGGAGATGAGTGCGGTCTATCCGGCAAGCAGCATCAACTGGAGCGATGCTATGGATTTCTGTGAAAAACTGACTCAGTCAGAGCAGGATGCGTACCGTTTGCCGAAGGGATATCACTACACGCTGCCCACGGCGGCTCAGTGGGAATACGCCTGTCGTGCCGGAACAACGACTTCTTTGAACAGCGGTAAAAATATCACCTCTGTGAATGACTTTTGCCCCAATATGGATGAAGTGGGCTGGTATCGCCACAACGCATCCGGCAGAACTCAGCCCGTGGGTCAGAAACTGCCTAACGACTGGGGGCTGTATGATATGGAAGGCAATTTATGGGAATGGGTCTCGGATTGGTTCGGATATTATACGGCTTCCGCGGTGTCCGATCCGGTAGGGGCTGTTTTTGGAACAGAGCGCACCTTGCGCGGCGGCAGCTGGTACAATTACCAGAATATGTGCCGTTCCGCTTTTTTCATCAATTACAATCCGGCTGCTGGCAACTCGGACTTTGGTTTTCGTGTCGTGTTGACCGCTGACCCGAACGCGGCGAAAGACCTGGGGATCGCCTTTGCGGGTTACGGCGCAAGCGAGAGTACAGTGATCCTCCGTTTCACCAGAGGTTTGGATCCTGTAATGGCGGAAGATGTTTTGAATTATTCGATCACGGATAAATTCGCGGAAAGGGTCAAAGTCAAAAAGGCCGACTATGAGAAAGAAAAATACAGAGTCACTTTGAGCTTTGACAAGGATTATGACCTTCTCTTCGGGGATGTCCTCGATGTAACGGTCAGCAACGCGGTCACGGATACCGGCAATGCTGTTGCGGAGGATCTGACGGCAACAGTCAATATCAATAAATATCCTTTGAAATCACTTTATTACGATACAGGGGATATAAACACTCTGAAGACGTATGTCGCGGAAGGCAAGAAAGCCGACTGGCTGGAAGAAATGCCCGTGGTTGATTACGGCCAGTATTATTCCTGGCGCTGTGATTATCTGGCCGGATGGCTGACCGCGCCGGAAACCGGCAAGTATTCTATATGGTTCTATAATGATTATTCCGGAGAACTCTGGCTGAGTTCGGATGATACCAAAGAAGGCTTGGGGGATACCCCTTTGATCATTGGCACTTATGCCGAAGTCAGAAGTTCCGGCCTGATCGAATTGGTAGCCGGTCAAAGATATTACTTTGAGATCTATCATAAATCCGATGGTGTGCCGAACCTGACGATCCTTTCCTGGGTGCGTCCCAGTCAGAACCCTGAGTATATCATCCCGGAAACACTGAGTTCTGCACTGCCATATAATTATGGCATTCCTGAGCCTATCGAAACCGAGTACCTTTCCGGGATCGATGTGGAGCCTCTCATTGACATGGCTCCGGCCATTTTGCGGCAGCCTTTCAGCAAGACGGTTGGCGCGGGCACGAGTGTGAGCTTCAGCGTGAAAGCGGATGGCACTGCTCCGCTTCGCTATCAGTGGTATAAAAACGACGTGGAGATCAGCGGCGCGGTAGATGCTGTCTATGCGATACCTTCCGTGGAACTGGCTGACGCGGGCATGTACACCGTTACTGTCAGCAATGAGTTCGGCAGCGCATCCGGCACGGGAGCATTGGTTGTCCGGGATGCGTCCAAATTGCCGTGGATCATTTCCCAGCCGCAGGGACAGACTGTGGATGAGGGGGCGACAGTCACCTTCACCGTTGTGGCGAAAGATGAGAATACGGATAAAATGGATGTGAATGTTCCGCTTTCCGCTGATGAAGATATGGAACTGACCTGGATCGAACCGGGCACCTTTATCATGGGAAGTCCTGAAGATGAGTTAGGAAGAAGTGAAAACGAAATCCAGCATCAAGTCACTTTAACTCAAGGCTACTGGATCGGCAGATATCCGGTCACGGAAGCTCAGTACAAGGCCGTGATCGGCAGTTGTCCCAGCAATGACGGTGATAATCATCCCGTCCACTATGTTTCCTGGAGCAGCGCGGCCGATTTCTGTGCCCGTCTGACAGAGATCGAGAGAAAAGCGGGCAGACTCCCCGAAGGATATGAATACGCGCTGCCGACTGAGGCGCAGTGGCAGTATGCCTGCCGCGCGGGTACGACAACGGCGTTGAACAGTGGAAAGAATCTGACTTCCATTGGTCAGTGTCCTAACATGGATGAAGTGGGGTGGTATTACTACAACAGCGGTAACAAGTCTCATCCTGTAGGTTTGAAGCGCCCGAACGCGTGGGGTCTCTATGATATGCACGGCAATGTGTGGGAATGGTGCTGGGATTATTATGGAGAATTTTCCGCTGATCCCGTAGTTGATCCAATGGGACCGGCAGTTGGCGATAAACATGCTGGCTGTGGAGGATTTTATGGAGATGCCGCGTATTTATGCCGCACGGCGCGCCATTATGGTGACTATGACAACGGATACGTTTACAGCGGATTCCGTGTAGCTCTGGTTCCGGCCAGAGACCGGGTGGACGCGGCTTCCGAAGGGTCGTCTGTGACCTATCAATGGTATAAGAACGGTCAGACTATCAAAGGAGCTGACGGATCCAGCTATACCATCAAGGCTGTAAAAGAAAGCGACGCGGGGGAATATACCGTATCCGTTTGCAATAATGTCGGATGTGTTACTAGCCGTGGCGCGGTTTTGACCGTCAATGCCATGCGCTGATACCCGATCTGGTAAAGGTTTATAGAAAATACAAATAGATACGTGTAAACACATATAACTTATTAAAAACAAATATATTATGTAGAGACGCGAGATTCTCGCGCCTCAGTTCCGCTGGGACTGATAATATAGTGATCGTCATTAGAAATCT
>JAEENR010000104.1 GCA_016283885.1 Verrucomicrobiota bacterium | reverse complement strand
TTATTCATCGGCAACGACAAGGCCAATACCCTGATGACACGGGATTACCGCTATCCGTTCGTAGTTCCGAATTACATCTAACCCGGTTTAAAAGGTTAAAAAAGCGCGATCCAACGGGTCGCGCTTTTGTATTTATCTCAACTATCGCAATGAATTATTTTTCTAAGCGATAAAACTTCATCTTTTCAGTGAACTTCATCACGAAAGGCGATGCCGCGTTCTCGACCAGTGTCCAGGTCACAGTGTCATCACTTTCGTATAGTGTTCCTTTAGTATAGGTCAACACCATACCGGAACCATCACTCAGCATCTCAAAGCCGATAGGCGGCAAAACTTCCTTCACCGTCAGAACGCCGTTTTCAAATATATACTCATAGTTATATTCATAATCCTCGTCAGCCAGTGTGCCTTGTGCGATGATGATCGGATATGTTCCGACCGGGCTGTCCCAAACGGCAGGCGTACTGATGTCCGGTTCACCGTTCACCCATACGTTATTCCCGTCCAGGTCGGTAATGGTGTAGGTCAATTCCGGATTCACCAGACCGTAGATGCGGGCCAGATCATCCGCTCTGACGATCAGCTTCCGCAGCAATTTCTCCACAGTCAGCAAAGCGTTTGCGCTCAGCGTACTGCCAACTTCATTGCTGACCAGCACCGTGTAATCACCGGAATCATCCAGGGCCGCGGATTCGATCACGTATGTCGAATCGGTCGCGCCAGGAATAGCATTGCCGTCTTTGTACCATTGATATGCAAAGCCCGAATCAATAGTGAGCCAGGCTCCTGCGCTGGTTTCCGTATCCAAGCGGTTAACGACCTTCACCGTATAAAGACCGATATCGCTCTTTTCCGCAAACTCGATCGTATATTCCGGACCGGTCGCGCCAAAAATCGCCTTACCGTCCTTGTACCATTGATAGACTATGCCCATCTTTTCATAAGCGAGACCATCTTTCAGTTTCAAAGTGACCGGTCTGCTGATTTCCTCACCAGTACGGCAGGCCACCTTGACGGTATATGTGCCAACATCGCTCTGTTCGGCAGAAGCGATCGTATAGTTTTTCTCTGTCGCGCCAAATATCTTCTTGCCGTCCTTATACCACTGATAGGTCATATCCAGCTCGCTGTAATCCAGCAAATCCGACACGACCAGCGCGGCTTCATCGCTGAGTGTTTCTCCCCAACGGTTGATGACTTCCACGGCATAAGAGGCGACATCGCTCTGACCAACAGATTCGATCGTATAGTCAGGCTGTGTCGCACCAAATATCTTCTTGCCGTTCTTGTACCATTGATAGGACAGATCCTTCTTTTCGTAGGGTACCGCGTCTTCCACTGTCAGCTCGGCTCCCATGCTGATCTCTTCACCTACCCGGTTAATGACCTTCACAGTATAAGTTCCGATATCCGACTCATCGGCTGACTCGATCGTATATTCCGGACCGGTCGCGCCAAAGATCGCCTTGCCGTTCTTGTACCATTGATAGATCAGGCCGTCACCTTCCTCACTATCCGCGGCCGCGAACAGTGCGGGAACAAAGAAGAAACTCACCGACAGCAGCATCGCAAAGATCCCGGCTGTTTTTATTGAATTTCTATTCATTCATCTTCCTCCTGCTGAGACTTGAGGGCACTACTCTGTCCCCCGCGTCTCTTTGACAAGCCGTTAGCTTATCTTTACAGTTGCGGTTTATAGAATTCTGTTTCGTCTATTCCTCCGGCTCCGGCAGTACCGGGACTGTCGGTTTGCGGACTTTGTATTCATTCGGGACTAACGCTACGCGGAAACCTCCATTTCCATAAGCTCCAGTTCTGGAGAATGATCTGCGGAACGCGCTGCGGCAAGTTCTGGCATATTCCCAACTAAAACGAGAGAATGAATCAAAACATCCGCCGCGGCCGACGCAGCTGCCTTCTTCAGCAACATAATAAGGATCTGTCGCGGTGGCTATACCTAAATGCTCAACCCAGTAATCCAGGCACATCTCTTCCGCGTTGCCCACCATGTCATAGAATCCCCAGCAGTTCGCCTCTTTCAGACCGACCGGATGGAGGAAAATTTCGTTTCCGCCGTACCAGGCCAATGCGTCCACATTAGGACAGATACTCATGCTAGTCAACTCAGCACCGCTGTATAACGGAGTCTGGGTACCCGCGCGGCAGGCATATTCCCACTGAGCTTCAGTGGGCAGCGTATATTTATAGAACTTGGACAGTCTGCCGGCAGCTTGTTCTATTTCCGTCAGCTTCGCGCAGAAATCCAGAGCTTCACGCCACGTGACATAGATGATCGGCTTATTGTCCCCCACATAAGGATTGGTCATGCCCTCACTATCAGTCTCCCTGAAAGCCTTAGGATAACCACCCATCACAGCCTTGTACTGACCTTGAGTGAGTTCATATTTGCCCAGCCAAAACCCCTGGGTCAGAATCACTTTGTGCAGGTCTTCCCGATCATCACGCCCCATTTCATCTTCAGGGCTTCCCATCGTAAAGGAACCGGGAGCGCAATAGATCATATCCAAAGTGGTACCATCCGGGAAACCCACCGTGAAATCTTCACGGGAGTCTGTGGTTTCCACCGCGTTGACAGAAAAAGTCACACGGGCACCCGCCTTGACACTCACGCTCTTGGGCTGATCCACGATCACCGGCGCTACAATTTCATCGTCGGCCATCACCGTGGCCGCGGCAACTAAACTCATCACCACAGAGGCGATGACCATCTTATTAGTTCTGCAGAACTTCATAAATGACTTATGAATAGGTTATTAAATAATTTTTATCAAACTCGCGGCAACACACCGCAAAAGATATATGTAACATAGCACATAACTGGAAAATTTGCAATAACACTCTGAAAAAAAACTGTTTTTCAAACAGTTTCAAATCAGGAATAAAACACTCCCGTTCTCAGCTTGGATTCAATTTGGGAAACCAGTTCTTGATTTTCGGTAAAATAAGCGCTAGGATACTTCTGTTTCTTGTGGCACAGTTCCCATAAGTAATGGTAAAAGCTAACTGATTAAATATGATGAAGATATCTGATCCTAAAACGTTAGGAATTTTCTGTGTGGTAGCTTCTTTGATGACATCCCACTCTTTTCAATCTCAAGCAGCAGTGGGTAATACATTTATTGAAGGTGATTTAGAATACACAGTCCTTACCGAAGACAGTTCCACCGGTACTGTCTCGGCCAAACTCAATAACTACTCTGCCCAAAATGTTTCGATCCCATCCTCTGTTGAAAATGGCGGCATCACTTACACTGTGACTACGATCGGTGAACGCGCGTTTCAGCACTCGCAAATGCCCACTATTACGATTCCCGACAGTGTGATTGCTATTGAACACGCTGCGTTTGCCGGCAGCGCATTGGAATATATAACGATCCCTGACAGCGTGATCACAATTAGAAACGACGCATTCTACAGTTGCGAGAGTATGACGAATATCGTTATAGGAAATAGGGTGACTACCATTGGGAACTACGCGTTTGAAGAATGCGAAGATCTGCTCAGCATTACGATCCCGGATAGTGTAACAGACTTAGGAGAAAATACATTCTACAAATGCAGGAGTCTGAAAAGTGCCGTCATAGGCAGTGGAATCACCAAGATCGAATATGGAACATTCTCCGGATGCCGCAGTCTGACCGAAATAACAATCCCAAACAACGTGACGGAAATTGATTCATCTGTGTTTACGAGTTGCCGTGGTTTGACAAACATAACTCTTCCAAACAGATTGACCTCAATTGGAGAATACGCGTTCGCTGAATGCAGCAGTTTGCCAAGTATTACGATCCCTGAAACCGTGATCACCATCGGAGATTACGCTTTCATGGGTTGTGAACAGTTGGAAAAAGTTTATTACAAAGGAGATTTGCCAAAAGTGGATAGCTATCCATGGTCTGGTATATATGGCGCCACTCCGGAAACATTGATCAGCTACTATCCCAATGACAACGCTTCCTGGAAAGCCGCGATCGTGGATGGCCAATGGCAAACAAGAGGAACCGCTCCTTGGGATCCGCCCTCTCCGGCCACAGCAAAGCTCAGCTATGATTATCAAAATGGCATTTTGACATTAACCTTTACTGGAACACTTTACCAAAGTACAGACTCCGTGAATTGGACAAAAGTGGAATCCGCTGTCAGTCCTTATCAGGTAACAACGACCGGGAATAAAAAGCTGTTCTTCTGCTCGAAAATCGAATCCGAAGAATCGTTGCAATAAAGTTTTCTGAAAAAATTAAAAACAAAGATCTCCGACACTTTTTGCCGGGGATTTTTTATACTCTAAGACCGGGGATGAAAACGCTGATGGACCTGGCGCAATCGTGTGGAAGCCACATGTGTATAGACTTCGGTCGTACTGATGCTGGCATGGCCTAAAAGTTCCTGGATCACACGCAGATCCGCTCCATGTTCCAGCAAATGTGTCGCAAAACTGTGACGCAGACAATGAGGTGTGATGCTCTCCGGGATGCCGGCTACCCGGACCCGGTTCTTGATCCTCAGCCACATGGTGACAGGAGCAAATTTACTACCGCGTGTCGTCAGGAAAACATTGCCGGGCGATTTTGTTTTGACCAGCGCGGGACGCCCTTGTTTTAAATACTCTTCCAAAGTCTCCACGGCGATCTTGCCCAACGGCACAACACGCTCCTTGCTACCCTTGCCTATCACCGTCACAAAAGAGTCCTCCAAATGAAGCTGTTCCAAACGCAGACCGCACAGCTCCGACAACCGCAGACCGCAAGAATAGGCGAGCTCCAGAACAGCCTGATCGCAGTAGTCCCTGGGAGTCATCCCCGCCGGTTTGGCTAAAAGACGATCTATCTGGCTGCCATCTAAAGCCTTGGGAAGCTCTTTCCACCGTCTGGGCAGGGAGAGATTTTCGGCGATATTCAGAGGGATGATCTTCTCGGCCTCACAGAATTTGAAGAACGCTTTCATGGCAGCGATCTCCAGATAAAGCGTTGAGACACTGAGCTCATGAAAAGACCCGCCGGGGCGGTCTTCCACACGGCGGGCCTTCTCATCATTGAGATACTCTGCCAGGTCCGACAGGGTAAACTCTTGCCAGCTTTGAATGCGGCGGTCTCGCGCCCAATTCAAAAGCCGGTGTAAAACAGTGGAATAGGTCACTTGTGTTCGTTCGGATGCTCCACGCTCATGGCGCAAATACAGCAGGAACTCATCCAGCAAGTGTTCCATTCCGCCTGCGTTTTTTATAATTCTTTGCCAGTCAGACAGCGGTACGCTTCCGCGTATTTCTCAGCGGTCTTGGCGACAACATCCGCCGGCAGTTTCGGCGCGGGCGGCTGTTTGTTCCAGCCCAGATTCTCCAGATAATCACGCACAAACTGTTTATCAAAACTGGATTGTCCGCGACCGGGCTGATATTCGGACATCGGCCAGAAACGAGAAGAATCCGGGGTCAGTACCTCATCAATGAGGATCACTTCCCCATCCAGAAGACCGAACTCAAATTTCGTATCTGCGATAATGATGCCGCGCTTGCGGGCATGATCTCTGGCCCAGCTGTAAAGTTTGATGCTGGCGTCACGCACTTTCCGGGCAATATCCGCGCCAACGATCCTCTCTGCCTGTTCAAAGCTAATATTCTCATCGTGTCCCTCTTCCGCTTTAGTGGAAGGGGTAAAAATAGGCTCCGGCAACTCCGAAGATTCCTGCAGGCCCGGTGGCAGAGCAACTCCGCACACCGACTGACTCTTCTTATACTCTTTCCAGCCGGAACCGGCCAAATAGCCGCGCACCACGCATTCGATAGCCAAAGGCTTGGCTTTGAGAACGATCATGGATCGGCCCGCCAGCTTCGCCTCGAAAGGTTTCAATTCCGGTGGCAAAGGAGCGTCCGCACGAGCCACACGATGGTTTTTAATGATAGATTCCGTCTCATCGAACCAGTAATGGCTCATCTGTGTCAACGCCTTGCCTTTGTTGGGAATACCATTCGGCATGATGCAGTCGAAAGCCGATATACGGTCTGTCGCCACAAACAGAAGGTATTGCCCAAGGTCAAAGACTTCACGGACTTTTCCGCTCTTGACCTTAGGAATGCCAGGCAGGTCTAATGTTAATAGAGGTTCCATTCTAACCTGTGATATTGAACCTGTTCAGATTATTTCTTCACTTCTTCCGGAATCCTCATTCCAAAGAATGAGCGGTACACAAAGACTAGAGCGATCACCAGGAACAGACCACCAATGGCATACTTTGTGGCCGCGTTCTGCATCGTCACAGCGATTTCCACTGCCAACAAACCAAACAGTGTCGTGAATTTGATGACCGGATTCAGAGAAACGGAAGAAGTATCTTTGAACGGATCGCCCACGGTATCGCCCACAACTGTGGCCGCATGCAGATCAGTATTCTTCGCGCGCAGATCCACTTCCACGATCTTCTTGGCATTATCCCAGGCACCACCGGCGTTCGCCATAAAGATCGCCTGGAACAGACCAAAGAACGCGATCGAAATCAGATAACCGATGAAGAAGAACGGATCAAAGAACGGCAGAGCCAGCGCCATACAGAAGATGACGATGAAGATGTTCCACATACCTCTTTGAGCGTACTGGGTGCAGATCTTCACCACTTCCTTGCTGTCTTTGACAGAAGCCTTGCTGGAATCCAGTTTGATATTCTCTTTGATATAGACTACAGCCTGATAAGCACCGGTCACGACTGCCTGAATGGAAGCACCTGTGAACCAGTAAATGATCGCGCCGCCGATCAGCAGACCAAACAGGATTGGAGGAGCCACTAAACTAAGTTTCTCCATCACGATATTTCCACCGTAAGTATTGATAAGCAGCATGATGATACCGAAGATCATCGTGGTGGCACCCACGACCGCCGTACCGATCAGCACCGGCTTCGCGGTGGCTTTGAACGTATTGCCTGCACCGTCACCCTTTTCCAGGAGATACTTGGCTGTTTCTGTATCAGGAGCAAAACCAAAGTCCTTTTGGATGTCTTCCTTGAGTGTCGGGATAGCATCCACCTGACTCAGCTCGTACACAGACTGAGCATTATCAGTAACAGGACCATAGCTGTCCACAGCGATCGTCACAGGCCCCATGCTGAGGAAACCGAAAGCGACTAGACCGAAAGCAAAGATCGGAGCCGCGAAAGCAAACTGCGGAGGCAGCATCCCGGTCAAAGACGGATTGGAAACGGTCACCAGGAAGGAGATCAGCATCAGTACCATAATGCAGCCACCCTTCCAGAAAGCGGAGAAATTACCCGCGACCAGACCGGAGAGGATGTTCAAAGAAGCACCGCCCTGACGGGAGGCGTTCACCACTTCCTGCACGTGACGTGAATTGGTGGAAGTGAACACTTTAGTAAATTCGGGAATCACCGCGCCGGCCACAGTACCGCAACTGATGATGACTGACAGAACCCACCAAAGGCTTCCGGCCACTTTCGCGTAACCGCTGGCCAGCAGTGTGGGATCCTTGATTTCCAGATTGCCCAGGAGCAGATAACTGGCACCGAATGTAGCCAAGATGGAAACAGCACTTGTCACCCAAACCAGGTGGGTCAACGGCTGCTCAAAGTCAAAATCCTTCTTGCCGGAGAATAGCATATTGCTCAGGATCTGATTGATATAATAGGAAACCAGAGAGGTCACGATCATCAAAGCACGCATCGCGAAGATCCAGATGATCAGCTGGGCACAGAGAACCGGGCTGACTGCCAAAGAAACGGCCAGAAATGTCACTAGAGCCACACCGGTCACACCGTAAGTTTCAAAACCATCCGCGGTCGGTCCCACACTGTCACCGGCATTGTCTCCAGTGCAGTCAGCAATGACACCCGGATTCTTGGGATCGTCTTCCGGCAGCTTGAACACGATCTTCATCAGGTCGGAACCAATATCCGCGATCTTGGTGAAGATACCGCCGCAAATACGCAGGGCGCTCGCACCCAGTGACTCGCCAATGGCGAAACCGATAAAGCACGGTCCCACTAATTCCTTCGGCAGGAAGGAAAGAATAGCGATCATGAACAACAACTCGATGCAGACCAGCAGCAAACCCACGCTCATACCGGAACGCAACGGGATATTCAAGGTAGCCAAGGGGTTCGCTCGAAAAGCGGAGAACGCGGTACGGCTGTTGGCTTGAGTATTGATCTTGATGCCGAACCAGGCCACACCATAGGAACCCAGAATACCAAAAACAGAACATCCCAGGATCATAATGATCTGGGACATGCTCTTCTTTTCCAAAATACCAAAATAATAATAAATACAAATAGCGATCAGCACCCACAAGATGATCAAGAACTTGCCCTGCTGCTGAAGATATGTTTTGCAGGTTTCGTAAATCAGCCCGGAAACATTTCTCATGGCTTCATGCACCGGCAAACTCTTGGTCTGCGCGTACTGGAACAACCCGTAAGCTCCGCCCAGGATACATACGATCAACCCGATGTACATGAGCGTCATTCCGCTGATGGAATTTCCAAAGACATTGAATGCCGCCGATTTCAAATCAGGGAGATTGATATCAGCTTCGCTCGCGTGAGCACACAAAACACCAACTGCAGCCAGCATTAAAGCAGGCAACAGACGCTTCAACAAATCTAAACGACTTCTTGACATATTTTAACTTTCTTTTGAGTAATCGCTGTGCGACGGCAAATCGCCACACAAAACTGACTTATCATCTAACACACTTCCCTTTCAAGTCAAGAATAATAAGACCCTATGCTGCGAAATTATTCACGCTAAAAACGAACGGTATCTGAAAAAAATAAAGTTTTATTCTATAACTTACTCAGTCTCAAGGAAAATATAATCCAGACCGAACATGTGATTGGGAATGGACTTTGGATTGTTGTCCACATATTCAAAAGTCAGATGGTGTTTTCCTTTTTTGAGCTCGGACACGGTCATCATCATTGGACCCGTAGAAGTTACAACAGGATCATAAAGGTCTATCGGTTCTCCGATTTTCTGTCC
>JAEENR010000103.1 GCA_016283885.1 Verrucomicrobiota bacterium | reverse complement strand
GGGACTTTTTCGAGTCCGGGCAGATCGCGGCTGTTTTATTATGCAGGAATTGATTACAGGCTTGTTAGATTGGTATAAAGGAACATTGGATTCCGGGGGATATATGTTGATCGGTCTTTTGATGGCAATGGAAAGCACGGTCGTGCCTATCCCCAGTGAACTGATCATCCCGCCGGCGGCGATGATGGTCAAGGCGGGACGTTTTTCGATGATGGGGATCACACTGGCCGGCGGACTGGGTTCCTGGCTGGGGGCATCGATCATGTACTGGGCGGCACGGCTGGCGGGCAGACCTTTGATCCTCAGATACGGCAAGTACATCCTGATCCCGGAGGCCAAGGTCATTATGGCGGAAAAATGGGCCAAACAGTTTGGGCCGATCGGGGTTTTCTTTTCCCGTTTGCTTCCGGTGGTGCGGCATTTGATCGGGATCCCGGCCGGCATCGTGAGGATGGATTTTACCCGGTATTCGCTTTATACGCTGGTGGGATCTCTTTTGTGGACAGGTGTTCTGTGCTGGATCGGCGTGAAAGCCGGTGAGGATGAAGCCCTGATGCAGGGAGAACTGCACCGGGTAACGATTTGGGCTTTGGGCGCGTTTGTTATTTTGGGGGCGATGTATTACTTCCTCGTTCATCGTCAGATCAAAAATGTGAAATCTGAAGAAAACAAAGAAAACAATAGTTGATTTTATGAGAAAGCTTACCCCTCAGGAACTGAGAGAGCAGTTTGATCAGGATGTGGAGCGTTTTTCCAATATCCAGGCCGGACAGAATTCGATCATGGATTCGGTTCTGGTCTCGGATCTGATGGAGAAAGCGATCAAGGCGATGAATCCGAACGCCCGGACGGCTTGCGATATCGGGTGCGGTGCGGGAAACTATGCTTTGCGTGTCCTGAGACAGTTCCCGGAGATCGAGCTGACTTTAATAGACCTGAGCCCGAATATGCTGGATCGGGCCGTGCAGAGGATCACGGAGCAGAAGGGTAAGATCAAAGCAAGGATCGAGGGGGATATCCGCGATGTGGCTTTGGAACCGGAGGCTTTCGACGTGATGACCGCGGCGGCAGTGCTGCATCATCTGCGCTCCCGGCAGGAATGGGACGGTGTCATGCGGAAAATATACCGGGCCTTGAAACCAGGGGGAATGTTCTGGCTGTGGGATCTGGTGAAGTATGATGATCCCCGGATGCAGACGATACAATATAAACGCTACGCGGATTATTTGATAGAGCATGAGGGGGCCGAGTTCCAGAAGATGATTTTTGAGCGTGTGGAAGAGAGCGATACACCGGAAAATACGCCTTTTATTTTCCAGAAAATGCTGGAGGTCGGATTCAAAGATGTGGATATTTTTCACAAGAACGCGCTTTTCTGCGGAATATACGGGAGAAAATAGATGACCAGACGGCGCATACTCATCATAGGGAAGAACGGACAGGTCGGATTCGAGCTGAGACGTTCCGTTGCGCCATTGGGGGATGTGACCGCGACCGGTTCCAGTGAGCTGGATCTTGCGCGGGAGGAATCTATCTACACGGTCCTGGATCGGGTCAAGCCGGATGTCATCATCAATGCGGCCGGTCATACGGCGGTAGATAAAGCCGAGGACGACCGGGAGAACGCGGAAAAATTGAATGCGGAGGCTCCGGCTGTTTTGGCACGGTATTCAAAACAGAACGGCGTTTTGCTGGTACATTATTCCACGGATTATGTTTTTGACGGCACCGGGAAACGCCCTTATCTGGAAACGGATCCCGCCGCGCCGCTGTGCGTGTACGGCAGTACCAAGAACCGGGGCGATGTGGCGATCCGCGAGTCGGGATGCGCACACTTGATTTTCCGCTTGTGCTGGGTCTATGGAGTGCGCGGACGCAATTTCTTTTTGACGATGCGGCGGCTGGCGGCCAGCCGGGAGGAATTGCGTGTGGTGAGCGACCAGCGCGGCTGTCCCACCAGTTCCAGACTGATCGCGGAAGCGACGGCACAGGCTTTGGGACAGGTTTTGCGCAGCCGTTCCCCGGAGTCTTATTACGGGACTTATCATCTGGCTTCGGACGGCGAGGCTACCTGGCATCAATTTGCCAGTAAAATCATCGAGTTGATGCCGGCAGAGAAGAGGATCTGCACGCAGGTCACTCCCATCACAACGGCGGAGTATCCCACGGCGGCAGTCCGTCCGGCTTATTCTGTTCTGGACTGTGGCAAACTGAAAGACACTTTTGGAATAGAGCTTCCTCACTGGGAAGCCGTTTTGGAATTAGTAAACGAAGAATTAAACACACAAAATTAGAATATGAAAAATACCTTGTTATGCGGCGCGTTGCTGGCTGTTCTGACTGCCGGTGTCAACGCGGATACGTCAGCCCCCTGGGCTGATCCCGAAATCAATGAGATCAATCGCGCTCCGATGCACGCTTCGTATTTTGCTTACGAATCTGCGGAGAAAGCGACCGCGGCGGATATGTACCAGTCTTCCCGTTTCCTCTCTTTGGATGGAAATTGGAAGTTTAACTGGGTCAGGGATGCCAATGATCGTCCTCTGAATTTTTACAAGAAGGATTTTGAGGATCAGTATTGGACGGATTTTCCGGTACCGGGTTTGTGGGAGCTGAATGGCTACGGCAGTCCTGTTTACAGGAATATCGGTTATGCCTGGAACACGCAGTTCCACTCGAATCCGCCGTTTGTGGAGGAGAAGAATAATTACGTGGGTTCCTACCGCCGCACGGTCAATATCCCGGAGGATTGGAAAGGAGAAGATGTGTTTATCCATATCGGTTCGGCCACTTCCTGTCTGTCGCTGTGGGTCAACGGGGAATATGTGGGCTACAGTGAGGACAGCAAACTGGCGGCCGAGTTCGATGTGACCAAGTATCTCCAGCCGGGAGAGAACCTGATCGCGATGCAGCTGTTTCGCTGGTGTGACGGTACCTATCTGGAAGATCAGGATTTCTGGCGGCTTTCCGGTATCGCACGGCAATCTTATCTGTACGCACGGCCTCAGGCACGCATCAATGATTATTTTGTGAAGACCGATCTGGATGAGAATTATGAGGACGCGACCCTGCAGATCGATTTCTCCACACAGAAAGCGGAGGGAAAGCTTTTAGATATGACACTGTTCGATCCGGCCGGAAGCACGCTTTATTTTTCGGAGATCGAGATCAGCGGCGATGAATTCTCGGAAAAGCTGGTACTGGATAATCCGCTGAAGTGGTCGGCGGAGTGCCCGAATCTTTATCTGCTGCGGTTCACTTTGAAAGAGAAAGAGGGCGAAACGATCGAATCTATCCAGCAGGCTGTGGGCTTCCGTAAGGTGGAGATCAAGGGCGGTCAACTGCTGGTGAACGGTCAGCCTATTTTGATCAAGGGTGTTAATCGCCATGAAATGGATCCGGACGGCGGCTATATCGTTTCTGTGGACCGGATGATCCAGGATATCCAGGTGATGAAGGAAAACAACATCAACGCGGTGCGCACCAGTCATTACCCGGATGATCCACGCTGGTACGATCTGTGTGATAAATACGGTCTTTACGTTGTGGCTGAGGCGAATATCGAGTCCCACGGCATGGGCTATGGAGATAAGACTTTGGCTAAGGTGGAGAGTTATAAGACCGCTCATCTGCAAAGGAACCAGAGGAATGTGGAATGTCAAAAGAATCATCCTTCGATCATCATTTGGTCATTGGGGAATGAGGCCGGTAATGGTCCTAATTTTGTCGCGTGTTATGAATGGATCAAGGAACGGGACAGTTCCAGACCGGTGCAGTATGAACGTGCGGAGCTGGGCGACAATACGGATATTTACTGCCCGATGTATGCCGATTACGGATGGTCAAAGGGGTATGCCAGCAAAGAGCAGAAACGCCCGATGATCCAGTGCGAGTACGCTCACGCAATGGGTAACTCCGGAGGCGGTTTCAAGGAATACTGGGATCTGTTCCGTCAGTATCCGCTGCTGCAGGGCGGTTTTATTTGGGATTTTGTGGATCAGGCGTTGCGTCATTATACCCCGGAGGGCAAGATGATTTATGCTTACGGCGGCGATTATGGCCGCTATGAAGCGACAGATCATAGTTTCAACTGCAATGGCCTGTTCAGCCCCGACCGTGTTCCCAATCCGCATACGGCAGAAGTCCGCTATTTCTATCAGTCCATCTGGACCACGCCGGTCGATCTTCAGCAGGGAACGCTGGAAATTTATAATGAGAACTTTTTCACCGATCTGTCTGATTATTATTTGGAATGGCAGCTGGTGGGTGACGGACTCCCCGTTTCACAGGGAACTTATATGGATCTGACGGCTGCGCCCCAGTCCAAACAGACGATCCAGCTGGAAGATTATGAAGTCTTTGCGGATGACTACAGCGAACTGCTGCTGAATTTGAATTACAAATTGAAGAAGGCCAGACTGCTTCTGCCGGCGGGCTATCCTGTCGCGCAGGATCAGATCATCATCAAGGAGTACAGCGATTATTCCGCCGAACTGATTCCTTCCGTCAACCCGGTGACAAAGAAAGAACAGTTGTCGCACCTGGTTTTGAGCGCGGACGGTGTCAGTGTGACATTCAACAAGAGGACAGGCTGGATCGATTATCTTTCCCTGAACGGAGTGGAGCTGCTGGCTGATGGATACTCCATCCGTCCTTCTTTCTGGAGAGCGCCCACCGATAACGATTACGGTGCGCATTTGCAGCAGCGGTTCGCTGCGTGGAAGAATCCGATGCTCGCACTGAAGGAGTTGAAGTCGGAAATGAAGGAAAACAGCTGTGTGGTGACGGCTCAATATGAAGTCAGGGGCCTCTCCGCCACACTGCTGATGACCTACGAATTCAGTGGAAACGGTGAGCTGGCCATTACGGAAGCTCTGACGGTGGACAAGGAAAAGAAAGATCAGCCAAGCCTTTTCCGCTTTGGGATGCAGGTCGTGATGCCGTGGTGGTTCGACCGGATCGAGTATTACGGCAAAGGACCGGGTGAGAATTACGCGGACCGTCAGTCCGCGGCCAGGATCGGCCTTTATAAGCAGACTGTGGATGAGCAGTTCTATCCTTATGTGCGTCCGCAGGAGACCGGTGCCAAGAGTTCCATCCGTTGGTGGAAACTGACGGATATGTCTGGTGTGGGACTGCAGATCCGTTCGGATAACAGCTTCTTTGCAACAGCACTGCACTATCTGCCATCGGATCTGGACGGCGGTATGGTTAAGGAATCCAAACAATCTCATTCCGGAGAGCTGACACCACGGCCGCTGACCTGTCTTACTATTGACGGCAGACAGATGGGTGTGGGCTGTGTCAATGCCTGGGGCGCGCTGCCCAGACCGGAATACATGCTGCCCTACGCGGATTACACGTTTCGCTTTGTGCTGACACCGGTTTCCAAACGGTAACGGATATTGAGTTAAAAAACAAAGATCCCCGACGGTTTTGAGTCCGCCGGGGATTTTTACATATAAAGCCGATGTTTGGTTCGCTACCCGGCTCTATTCCACGCGGGAGCCGCCTGTGCCGGGGACGACTTCGCCGATG
>JAEENR010000102.1 GCA_016283885.1 Verrucomicrobiota bacterium | reverse complement strand
CCCGCGGCTCTCATTTCCTTGATCATTATCGCTGCACTCTCTCTGCAGCAGGATGTATCACGTCTTGTTGTAAAAGAATACAACATGATCCAGATGATCCCCTACATATTAGTTTTGGCCGGAGGGATCATTGGTCTCAATGTCTTTACGGTCTTATTCATCGGTATCGTCATCGGCTCGATCATTATGCTGGTTTCGGGAGCTACGATCCCCACAGAACTGCTGACAAATATGGGTGCAGGTGTTTCCGGCATGTTTGAAACTTCCATGGTCGCCATTCTGGTTTCCGCGATCTGCGCTCTGATCGCCAAAAATGGAGGATTCACCGCTCTGCTGGGACTTTTCCAGAAGTTCTTCAAAGGCAACAAAGGCGGTCAAATCGGCATGGGACTGCTGGTCGGAGCAATGGATATCGCTACCGCGAATAATACCGTTGCCATTGTGATGTCAAATCCGATCGCGAAAGAAATGTCGCATAATTATGGGATTTCACCTCGAAAAACCGCCTCCATCCTGGATACATTTTCTTGTATTTTTCAAGGGGTCATCCCTTATGGCGCGCAGATGCTTGTAGCGATCTCTATCGCGGCTGACCTGGGATGTGACATATCCGCTTTCGAGATCATGCCTAAGCTGATTTATCCTTATATGCTTTTATTAAGTTCGCTATTCTTTATCTTCTTGATTTCAAAATCTAATCCGATAAACACAAATAAAATATGAAAACAAAAACTAAAAATATAATTGCAGGATGCATTGTTGGGTTATTGATATACTATGTTGTATTTTTTATAATAATACCATGTATATCAGAACAAAAATGGAAACGAATAGCCCTAGATAACGGTTCTATTTATGGAGTGATTCACCAAGGGTGTTTTCTTTTCGGAGTCTGCCTTCTTCATGAAGAGTGGCAAGAAGAAATACAAGGTATGACAAACTGGGATTCAATGGAGATCAATAAAAAAATATACAGCTATTATACTCAACTCTTGCACGAAGACCCAGGTATGGACATTATTTCAGAATCATACCAAAGAATATGCAAAAGAAATCCACGGATGGCAGGACATGATTATTTTTGTGATCATTGGGGTTCACCTGTATGTTTTATGCACATCAATAACACAGAACATACAAAATTGCATCCAAAACTTCAACCAAGAGGTAATGTGCCTTTGATTTATTGGTCTGTTGGGCCTAATAAAATAAATGAGTATGGCTATGGAGATGACTATCGAATCTGAGAATATCATTCATTTTTTATAGATTACTCCCGCCATGACAGACAGTCAGTACGAACACATTTTCAACTCCACATGCTTTTAGACATTTAGCCACTTCACTGCACGTTGCCCCTGTCGTCATTACGTCATCCACCACAATGGCTCTTTTGTAATCGCCCGGCCAGTCTTTCACAGCAAACGCGTCTTTTATATTTTTGATCCGCTCCTCGCGGTTCAGTGAAGCCTGTGCGGGAGTATTCACGATCCTGAAAATTTCTTTCACAGGGATATTGAGCGAACCAGACAATATCCGTGCCAGTCTCTCTGACTGGTTATAGCCTCTTTCTCGTCTTCGTTTTGGATGCAGAGGAACCGGCACGATCACATCCCAGTCTGCCGGATCCAAATATGTCTGAGCGGTTTCAATCAAAAGTTTTCCCAGCCAGTGTTCAAACCAGATCTTATGCGAGTACTTGTAATACAAAACCGCCTGATAAACGTTTCCAACACTCAAAGAATTGGCTCTGGCCCAGTCAAAATACGGCGGCATTTCCCGACATTGAGGGCACAAGGGTCGCTCGATCCCCTCAAAATTTCCAGTCAGCTGAACACCGCACACATAACAAAAAGGAACATCTATTTTCGTTCTATCCTGCCGGCATTTTTCACAGACATAACCCTCTTCCCTGTATGCCGCGGTATTATTGCAAAACTTGCAAACATTCGGGAACAGAAATCCCATGAAATATTCATAGAGACGGCTTAATTTCTCATTCATTCCGGTTTCTTGTCCCCCGTTTGGCCGCTCACACGAAAATAATCAAAGTCCGCGAATCCTCCCGTTGATTTCGTAGCGAAACTGAAAAGTCCAAACCGGTATCCCATAAAATGAGGAAGTGTGTACACCATTTTGAGAACATTGCCTATAGGGATCCACTTCTCCCCATCCAGACTGTAGAAAAAGCGCGCAGTATCCGCTCTGTTTTTGAAATCACATTCCGCTTTGAGATAAATCGTTTTCTGCTCAAGAGGTACGGATTCAACTTCCTTTTCCGCATTGAACATTTTTATGCAGGCTTTATGATCCTCATTGATCGTAACACCTACCAGACCATATTGTTTCTGAAGCAAAGAAAGCCCGGCGATATCTCCTTCTTTCATCCCGCTGATATCCAATTTCACCATACCAGAGCATTCCGGTCCATACGTTCTCTGAGTCAAAGTATTTCTGGCTTGAGTATAACTGGTATCTATCCGGCTGTTGATCAGACGCAGAAAACCGGGGCGTTTCGTAAGGGAATAGCTGTTTGTAACAGGATTATGATTCCACTGCCATACAAGCGGCAGCGACTCTTCACTGAATTCATCAGAGTTCACGATCCCCGGAACAGGATTGGAAGATTCACCTTTGGTCACACCGGCCAGAACAGGCCATCCATCTTTCCATTCCACCGGAACCAGATAAGGAATTCGGCCGACTGCGCCGGAATCCTGAAAAAGATAGGCATACCATTTCCCATCCCAGGTATCAATAAGCCCTCCCTGGGCAACTCCTTTATCTTGCAGGCCCACTCTTCCTTCATAAGGACCTGTGATCTTGTCCGCTCTGTGGATAAGCACTGTCCGCATTCCACCCCGCGGCCAGGTGATATTGAAAAGATAATACTTTCCATTTACCTTGAACATCTGGGAACCTTCAGCCGGCAATCCCACATTATCGCCGGCGACCCGGCTGGCATTGTGAACGATCACTTTCGCGTTTCCTTGAAGCCCGGACAGATCTGGCTTCAATTCCACAAGACGGATATCATTACTGCCAAAAATCATGTAAACCCGCCCGTCATCATCAAAAAAGAGTGAATGATCGTGCAGCGCCGGAGCAAATGAATTCTCCACCCACGGCCCTTTTTCTATGTCTTTTGTCCGGTAAATGTGTGTCTTGCCGGTGGTTGAAGAAAAGGTCGTCGCATAGAAAACGCCGTCATGATACCGTAAACTGCTGGCCCATGAACCCGCCCCGTAAGCGTTCTTATTATTCTCCAAATTCAGCTGTTCATTATCAGCCAAAATATCATAAGCATAGCTGACAATGCTCCAGTTAAACAAATCCGTGGACTTCATAATAGGCAGTCCCGGAGAAAGATGCATGGTCGTACTGCTCATATAGTAGTTCTTGTCCACACGGATCATCGACATATCGGGAATATCCGACCATATAATCGGATTAGCAGTTATCGAAGCACAACCAATTACAGCTAAGAGTATTATTAATTTTTCTTTCATGAGCAGTCCTCTTGACATTCTTTGTAGCATACACCCGGAATAAAATCAATTATCTTTCCATATCAAATCATCTTTAAACTGGCTCTGAGGTCTTTTATGTGCTAGCATTCGCGTGATGAAAACGCATAGCGTCATTCTGAGTATACTCTTGGCAGGAACGATAGGTATATCCGCCGAAACAGAAAAAGGCATAAAAGATCTATTCAACGGACAGTTTTACCTGGGCGCGGCTGTCAGCAGCCGGCAGATCGCCCGTCCGGATCCGATAAAAGATCAACTGCTCCAAAAACATTTCAATTCCATTGTCGCGGAAAACTGCATGAAATGCGCTTTCATACATCCCCAGAAAGATCATTATTCATTCAAGGACGCGGATGCCTTTGTCGAGTTGGGAATCAAAAACAAGGATTTCATTATTGGACATACCTTAATCTGGCATGAAGCTCTGCCCAATTGGTTTTATAAAAACGCAGACGGAACATTTCTATCAAAAGATGAACTTCTGGAAAACATGCGTCAGCACATTCACACCGTTGTAACCCGTTACAAAGGAAAGGTCAACGGCTGGGATGTCGTCAATGAGGCGATCATGGAAGACGGTTCCTGGCGCAAGACACCTTTCTATCAGATCCTAGGAGAAGATTTCATTAAATACGCTTTTCAATTCGCCCATGAAGCTGATCCGGATGCCGAACTGTATTACAACGACTTCAATATGACAGCCAACGGCAAACGTGCCGCTGTCGTCAAATTGATCCAGCGGCTGAAAAAAGAAGGTCTGCGCATCGATGCCGTTGGGATGCAGTCGCACATCTCTATGAGGTATCCTTCTTTAGAAGAAATCGAGAAAAGTATTTTAGCCTTTTCTAATGAAGGAGTTAAAGTCAACATCTCCGAATTGGATCTCTCAGCCCTGCCCAGAAGCAATGCCGGGGCGGATGTCCAAGCTACCGCCGAATATCAAGAAAGATTAAATCCTTATAAAAATGGCCTGCCCGAAGACGTATCCCAGAAATGGAACGATCGCATGGAATCCGTTTTCTCACTTTACCAAAAACACGCAGACAAAATCGACCGCGTGACAGTATGGGGGCTCACTGACGCGGATTCCTGGCTGAACTTCTGGCCCATCCGCGGACGCACAGACTACCCCCTTCTGATCGACCGTAAAAATGAGGTAAAACCGTTCCTCAAAAAACGTCTTTCGACACAAGAAAAAACAACTGCGAAGCCGGTTTACGGTCAGCCGTATGAAGTTTCATTGTCTGACGGATGCAAGCTGGAGCTGATCTCTATCCCAAAAGGTACTTTTGAAATGGGCAGCCCCGAAGAAGAACCGGGACATTGGCCTGATGAACGGCTTCATTCAATAACGTTTAAAGAAGAATTCTGGATGGGAAAGTATGAGATCACACAAGCCCAATGGAAAGCGATCATGGGCAGCAACCCTTCGGGATTCAAAGCCGATGATCATCCTGTGGAAAATATCTCCTGGTCTGATGCCAGAGAATTCTGCAAGAAGCTGACAGAAATAGAACGTGCTGCCGGTCACATTGGAGAAGATTATACTTATGAGCTTCCTACAGAAGCGCAATGGGAATATGCCTGTCGGGCAAACACCCGTTCTGCCTTCAATAACGGCAAAACACCAACTGAAAACGGGAATGTCTCACCGGAACTGGATGAACTGGGATGGTATTGGGACAACAGCGGACGTGATTTAAAAGACATTTACGGTTCACATCCTATAGGCTTGAAAAAGCCGAACACCTGGGGGCTTTATGATATGCACGGGAATGTAGGAGAATGGGTTCTGGATCCTTATGCGGGGTACAGAGATGATCCCGGCCCGGATCCTCGCTATCTGGGAGCCGGCAGCAATAATGTCCGGGGCGGCAGTTGGGCTGATTATCCATGGGGATGTCGTTCAGCCAACAGGGATTACTACGGTTATTACACCGCTAGTTCACATATTGGTTTCAGGATCGTTTTAACCCCTTCCTTCAAAGAGGAATGAACATTACAGATACTGTTTCCTGTAAAAGTCTTATTAGCTGCCCAGGATCTTCTGGTAAGCAGCCTTGAGGTTTTCTACAGATTTTCCCCAATTCAATTCGCTGATAAAGCGGTGCTTTCCATATTGTCCCATTCGGGCTCTGCGTTCAGGATCATCGAGCAGCGTAATGATGGCATCTCCCAAGGCTTTACCGGAATTTTCCGAAACATAATCGGATGCCTCCTGCGCGGATGCCCTTCCCTCCTTCAGGTCAAACATCACTTGAGGTTTTCCAAACGCCATATACTCCAGGACCTTGTTCATGGTGCAGTGATTATTGTAGGGATTGATGGGATCAGCGGAAGCCCCCAGATCCATCGTCTGTAATGCGGTAAACAGAAATTCATTGGAAACACGCCCTGGCATATCCACATATTCCTGCAAACCTCTGCGGACACGCTCCTTCAGCAAGTTATCATATTCCGGACCGGTTCCCATCAGCAGGAACTGCACATCCTCACGATGAAGCTCATGGACGATATGGTCTGCCGCTTCCATGAGATATTGAACACCGTCCGCGTTGCCCATGACACCAACATAACCTACCAAAAATTTACGGCCGCGCTTTAATGTCTCATCCGTCTGAACTTCCTCTGTTCGGATAGACGGCGCAGTTCGGACAACAAAAATGGAATCTTCTGCTTTTTTACCACGCTCAATAGCAACACCTTTGACCGATTCATTCGTCGCCAAAACTCCATTGGCAAACAAATAAGTCGCTCTTTCAGCCCATCTCACAGCCCAATAAAAAAGCCCCCGATGTCCAAACTTGGCCTCAAAAAACTCAGGCCAGACATCATGGACATCATAAATCAGTTTGACTCCCAAAAGTTTGAAAGGCAGTGCGACTAAGAAAAGCAAATCCGGAGGATTGCAAATATGGATCAATTTGAAATGATGCCGGCGCCAAACCTTCCATGCCAGCCAAAATTCACCCCAAAGCGCGGACGCGTATTCAGTAAAGAAACCGAGAAAGCCTCCGGCTTCTCCTGCGATCCAATGACGATAGATGTGGATACCGTCCAAAGTTTCTTC
Source organism: Verrucomicrobiota bacterium (assembly GCA_016283885.1). Classification (GTDB taxonomy): domain Bacteria; phylum Verrucomicrobiota; class Verrucomicrobiia; order Limisphaerales; family UBA1412; genus UBA1412. Next base: position 16 of record JAEENR010000102.1, on the reverse strand, counting down.
CGGAGTCGTATAAACA